>JAFVDC010000114.1 GCA_017478685.1 Bacteroidales bacterium
CAATCATCGGCAAGGGCGGTGAAACCATCCAGGGCATGCAGAAGGAATTCGGCACAGTCATCACTATCGACGAAGTTGACAACGGAGACGGCACCACCAAGGGTGTTGTGGATATCTTCGGCACGGACAAGGCTGCAATGGATGCAACCCTGGAGCGCATCAAGGGTATCTGCGCAGTCCCCGAGGCCGGTCAGGTGTACCACGGAAAGGTGGTTTCCATCCTTGACTTCGGCGCCTTCATCGAAATCCTCCCCGGCAAGGAAGGCCTCCTTCACGTAAGCGAGATTGCCTGGACCAAGACCGAGAAAGTGGAAGACGTCCTGAAGGTTGGCGACGAAGTAGATGTCAAGCTCCTTGAGATTGATGCCAAGACCGGCAAGATGCGTCTTTCCATGCGCGCCCTCCAGGAGAAACCCGAAGGCTATGTGGAGCCCAAGCGTGAAAACCGCAGCCCCAGGCGCGAAGGCGACCGCAAGGACGGCAACCGTGGCCCCAGGCGCGAAGGTGACCGTGGTCCCCGCAGGGACAATGACCGCCGCGAAAGGCACAATGACGGCCCCCGCAAGCCCCGCTTCCAGGACGAAGAGCCCAAACAGGCCGAACCCGACGTGTTCTAGTCCGGATCCCGGCGTGGAGCCAAAACATTGACAAATAGCAACTTACGCTAAAGAGGGTGCTGGTTTTTCAGCACCCTCTTTTACATATTCCCCTTACTATCAACATTTTACCTCCACGCATTCTTTTTTTGCATTTAATTATACATTTTAGTAACTTTGTGGATTATGGACATGCCTCAAAATCAAAGCATTCTCATTGACACAGATGCTGTTGTGAGAAAAGTCAACCACGGTAAGCTTTTGCCGCGGCCTGTCATGAGCTTTATCCGCAAGCTCATCCACGAAGAGGAATTCAACCGCAATTTCTCAAAAGGGAAAGTGGGAGCGGATTTCATTGACTGTTTCTTCAATGACATAAATGTTACGCTGGAAATAATCGGAGAAGAGAACATACCCGCAGAAGGCCTTTTCACCTTTGCGTCCAACCATCCTCTTGGAGGGGCCGATGCCGGTCTGGAGATCGGCTGGCTTGCACGTAAGTACAACGACAAGGTGATCACCCCCGCCAACAGTTTTCTCCTTCACCTGAAGCAGCTTGCGCAGTACCTTATCCCCGTGAACAAGATGGGCGCGCAGTCAAGGGAACTGGCAGGGCTCCTCAACGAGGCCTTCCACAGTGACCGTCAGGTGCTGTTCTTCCCCGCCGGCATATGCTCTCGCAAAGTGAACGGCGTAATCACGGACCTTGACTGGAAAAAGACCTTCATCACAAAAAGCCGTGAAACCAAGAGGGACATCATCCCCATCTGGTTCTCCGGCCACAATTCAAAGCGCTTTTACCGTATTGCCGCTTTCCGTAAGTTTTTCAAGATCAAGCTGAACCTTGAAATGCTCACTCTCCCGGACGAACTCTTCGGCTACAGGGGCCAGCATTTCAAGATGGTAATCGGAAAGCCCATCCCCTATACCACCTTTACATCCGAAAAGACCGACACCGAGTGGGCCCAATACGTAAAGGAACAAGTGTACGCCCTAAAACAAGACTAAACCTAAGCCCCCATGGTACTAGAACCTATCATAGATCCCGTAGACAAATCCTTGCTGCTGAAGGAATTCGAGCAGGCGAAGGAACTCACCGAAGCCTCCCGCGGAGACATCAAAGTCTATTTGGTAGACTACACTTCCCCTAATATCCTTAGGGAAGTGGGCCGATTAAGGGAAATTGCCTTCAGGAAAGGCGGCGGCGGAACCGGCAAGGCCTGCGACATTGACGACTTTGACACTGACCCTTCCTTCAAGGTGAAACAGCTTGTGGTCTGGGACGCTGAAGACCAGTGCATCTGCGGCGGATACCGCTTTGTGTACGGCTACGACATGAAAATCACGGATGACGGGCAGCCCATAATCCCGGCGGCGCACCTGTTCCATTTCTCGGAAAAATTCATGAATGAGGAAATGCCCCACACAATGGAGCTCAGCCGCTCATACATTGTGGAGCAGCAGCAGCGCACAAATTCGGCCAGGAAGAGCATCTTCATCCTGGACTGCCTCTTCAAGGCCATCTGCGTGGTGGCAAGGGACGGAAAAATGACAGATATTTTCGGGAAGGTCACGTTTTACCGGGACTACCCTCAAGAGGCCTTTTCCATGGTAACATCCTTCATGAAAAAACACTGCGGCGCCGGAGGCAAGGAGATTGTCCCAAAGGTCCCGTATGTGGCAGAGCCCGCCAAAGAGGCACGCAAAATATTCAAATTCAAGGAATTCCGCGCCAACTTCCGCGCTCTTACGTCGTTTTTCATCCAAAAGAAACTGTACCTGCCGCCCATCCTCAAGTCTTACATGAATCTCACCACCACCATGCGCTACTATGGCGCAATGGTCAACGATGAATTCGGGGGCGTGATAGAAATGGGCATAAAGGTGCATCTCCCGGACCTTGACAAAGACCGCTGGGAGCTTTATTTCAAGGAAGTTTAGCTACACATGGACATTATCACGAACCTTGCGCGCCTGTTTTTAAGGTACAGGGTGAGGGCCATTGGGCGCTACGTCAAAGAAGGCGACGCCATCCAGCGCAAAACCCTTGAAATGCTGGTCAGGGAGGCCCGTGACACGCAGTGGGGCCGGGAGCACAACTACGCATCCATCAAGAGTTACGAGGATTTTTCGGCCAGTGTCCCTTTGGGGAACTACGCCTCCCATAAGCCATACATAGAAAAGATGATGGAAGGGACCCCGGATGTGCTCTGGAAGGGGCTCATTACCCGTTTTGCCACTTCTTCAGGCACCACCTCGGATGTCGTGAAATTCATTCCCGTAAGCAAAAGGGGCCTCAAAAGAAGCCACCTGCAGGGCGGCCACGACGTAACGGCCACCTACCTGGACCAGAACCGGGAGTCGCACGTTGGCAAGGGCTATTCCCTCATCCTTTCCGGCGGATTCAATCCAAAGTACAGCACAGACAAGATAAAGGTTGGAGACATATCGGCCATAATGGCTGCGGCGGCGCCGTCTTTCTACAGGAAAATGCTGCACATGGTGCCGTCCATGAAGGTTGCCCGGATAGAGGACATCCACACCAAATACGACATCGTGACGGATATAATCCGTTCCCGGAACCTGGTTTCCTTCAGCGGACAACCCACCTGGAACATAATGGTGCTGGAGATGGCCATGCAAAAGGCCGGGGTAAAGACGGCCGAAGAGTTGTGGCCCAACATGGAACTCTTTGCCCACGGAGGCATGTCCCTTGTCCCCTATCGGCATAAACTGGACGAACTTTTCCCCTCCGGAAAACTTCATTTCATAGAGAACTACAACTCCTCAGAAGGCTTTTTCGGCGTACAGACAGACATGAAGGATCCCGCCATGACCCTGATGCTGGACTACGAGAATTTCTATGAATTTGTGCCCATGCAGGAGTACGGAAAACCCGGCGCCAAAGCCCTTCCTGTATGGGAAATAGAGACCGGAAAGGAATACGCCATATTGGTGTCCACATCCTCCGGCCTATGGCGCTATGACATGGGAGACGTGGTGCGCTTTACCAGCAGGAGCCCCTACAAGTTTGTAATTGTAGGAAGGACCCACCAGAACATCAATCTCTGGGGAGAAGACCTTTCTGTCCAGCAGGCCGAAAAGGCAATGGACGAAGCCTGCCGCAAGTGCGATGCAAAGGTGAAGGAATTCACCGTAGCGCCGGTGTTCCTTGAAGAGGAAACCAGCAGCGGCCACCACCAGTGGCTGGTGGAATTCATCAAGGAGCCCGCAGATCTTGAAAAGTTTGCCGAAACCCTTGACAGGGAGCTTATGGAAAGCGACATAGACTACGAGCACTTCCGTGAGCGCACCGGCGGAAAGAGGCTTGAACTTGTGAAGGCCCGTCCCGGCCTGTTCTATGACTGGCTTGACTCCAAGGGAAAACTTGGCGGCCAGCACAAGAGTCCCCGCCTTGCAAGCGTTCGTAAATACATGGAAGAACTCCTAAAACTGAACCAAGCATGAAACGACTGATCCTCAGCGCCATAGCCGCTCTTCTAACCATAGGGCTCAGCGCCCAGGAATACGGGGTTGTGAACATTTCCGTATGCAACATGAGGCGCACCGCGGACTTTGATGCCGAAATGGTGTCCCAGGCCCTTCTGGGAACGCCGGTGCACATTACCGGATACGGTGAATCGGCCCCTTCCCCCTGGCCGGAAATCCTTACCCCGGACGGATACAAGGGCTGGGTGCACTACGCCGCCATCACCCCCATGGGCTGGAACGAGTACCATGAGTGGAATGCAGCGCCTAAGGCCATTGTGACAGCGCTCACCGGCGTGGTTTACGCCAAGGCCTCCACGCGCAGCCAGACCATCTCCGACGTTGTGGCCGGAGACAGGCTCAGGCTCATCAAAAAGCGCGGAGCCTGGCTCAAGGTTGCGTTCCCGGACGGCCGCGATGGCTGGATCCAGCGCAAGGTTGCCATGGTTGAAAGGGAGTGGAGGATGAAACTGGACCAGAGCCCGGAGGCCATCCTTGCAACCGCCAAAAGCATGCTTGGATTCCCCTACATCTGGGCGGGAATGTCCCCTAAGGGCATGGACTGCAGCGGCTATGTAAGGGCCGTCCTCTATATGCACGACATCATAATCCCCCGCGACGCCGGTCCGCAGAGCAGCGTTGGCGTAAGGATAGATTCCAGGGCCGATCTCCAGCCCGGGGACCTCGTTTTCTTCGGCAAATACCGTGAAGACGGCACGCCAAGGGTGTCGCACGTGGGATTTTACCTCGGGAACGGTGAATTCATCCATTCAATCGGCCTTGTAAAGATTGGAAGCTTTGACTATTCCAGTCCGCTTTACGATGCCTTCAATGCAGGCCGATATCTTTTTGGCGGGCGCATCCTCCCCTATGTGAACGAGATGCCGGGAATTACCACAACGCTAACCAATCCGCTTTATGCAGAATAGGCGTGACTTCCTGAAGACATCTGCGCTTGCTGCCGCAGGGCTTGCCCTTACAGGGTGCAAAGGCTTTACGCCCAGGCGCTCCGGAGGGCCGCTTACAATGAAGTTCTTCCCCTATGAGCTCCGGCTTCGGCACACTTTTACCGTAGCTTCTTACAGCCGAAAGGTGACGCCGGACGTGCAGGTGGAGATTACCTGGGAGGGCGTTACAGGCTACGGAGAGGCTTCCATGCCACCGTACCTTGGGCAAAGCGTGGAGTCCGTGTGCAGTTTCCTTTCAAAGGTGGATTTGTCTCAGTTCCAGGACCCTTTCTGCCTGGAGGATATCCTAACTTATGTAGACAGCCTCTCCCCCGGAGATTCGGCCGCTAAGGCAGCCGTGGACATCGCTCTCCACGACCTTGTGGGGAAACTCATGGGCCAGCCTTGGTACAGGATATGGGGCCTGAACCCGGCGCTGGCGCCATCCACAACCTTTACTATCGGCATTGACACTGAGGAAGTTGTGAGGGAGAAAACCCTTGAGGCCGCCGGGAAGTTCAACATCCTGAAAGTGAAGGTTGGGCTGGATACCGACGAAGCCATGATCAAGGCCATCCGCTCCGTGACTGATGTTCCCCTTGCCGTAGACGCCAATCAGGGCTGGAAAGACCGGCAGAAGGCGCTGGACGAGATTTTCTGGCTCAAGGAGCAGGGAGTGGTGATGGTGGAGCAGCCGCTTCCCATTTCGGCCCTCTCAGACACCGCCTGGCTCACTGAGCGCAGTCCCCTCCCCATCTTTGCCGACGAATCCATCCAGAGACTCAAGGACGTACAGTCCCTTTCGGGCATTTTCAGCGGCATCAACATAAAGCTCATGAAGTGCACCGGCATGAGGGAAGGCTGGCGAATGGCCCAGCTTGCCCGCGCCCTTGGAATGAAGGTTATGGTGGGATGCATGACAGAGACCTCCTGCGGCATTTCCGCCGCCGCTCAGCTCTCCCCTTACGTAGATTTCGCCGACCTCGACGGCAATCTCCTCATTTCCAACGACCGCTTTGACGGCGTGAAGGTTATTGATGGCCGATTATCCCTCCCCGACAGGCCCGGGATAGGAGTGGAACTGCTATAGACCGAGCGAAGCGAGCGGAGAAATCTCACTCATTAAGAGCACATTTTTAGTAATTATTGTAAATTATTTGTATCTTTGCCGTCCACAAACTTCCGGTGAGTTGTCCGAGTGGTTGAAGGAGCCTGCCTCGAAAACAGGTTTGCGTGCGAGCGCAACGGGGGTTCGAATCCCTCACTCACCGCAAAGAGATGGGAAAGAGCACTTTAAAGTTTCGGCTTTAAAGTGCTCTTTTTCAGCTCTTTGCAAAGCCCGCCGCAGGCGGGCAGGGATGTCGCCGAAGGCGAAATCCCAGGTGAGTGGCCCAAAAAATGGCCCAATTTTATGCGAAATAAAGTCTCCGCATCCACCTGAATACACCTGCACCTAAAACAACAAAAGCGGCCCGAAGGTCGCTTTTGCATATGTATAAATGGGTAAATAGCGGGTCACGCGTAAAATTCCGTGGACATGCTTTCAATTAACTTACGCGTTAATTCTATTTTCGCTATCTTTGCAATTTAAAAATAAGAAAGACCTATCTTCTATAGAAGACATCACGTTTGCAATGAGAAACAGGCAGGAATGGTTCAATGAGAAGATGGCGGCGGTATCTCCGGAAATCGTGTCCGAGGTACAGTTGTCGGCCGATATCATTGCCCGCATCGACGCCATCCTCAAACAGAAGAACATGACACAGAAGGACCTTGCCCGAAAGATGGGGCGGTCGGAAGCTGCCATATCGCGGTGTACTTCGGGCTTTCCCAACCTCACTCTAAAATCCATTGCCGAGATTTCCACCGCCCTTGGCGAACCCTTGATAAAGGTTACAGAATAAATGACTATATCCTTAAGGAGTACCGCGGCTTTTCGCGTGCATAAATGAACATTAATTCAAACAAATCATAAAATTATATAAACTCATTAAAACTGTTACAACAATGAAAGAAAAAGAAACTTATACCTCGCCTGAGTGCGAGGCCCTCGAAATGCGGCTCGAGGGAGTGATTGCCGCCAGCGTAGACCTGGAATTTGTAAAGCCGTTCAACGACGAAGTGGATTGGTAATCTAAAGACGAAGAAGATTATGAAAAAGATAATGGTCGTTCTGAGTGCTGTACTTGCACTCGTCGCTTGCAATAAGGAGACTCCGGTTAAGGATAGTTCCAAAGATGCTTCCAAGTTTGTCGTTAACATCACCGTGAACTACCC
>JAFVDC010000115.1 GCA_017478685.1 Bacteroidales bacterium
CTCAGGGGTGGAGAGGGCAACCACGTCTGAATAAGCGCAGTGGTGGTTGGTAATTAGCAGCCCGTCACCGGAAATCATGCTGCCGGTGCAGTAGAACCCGAGGGAAACCACGGCGTCGGAGATGCCGCCGGCTTCCTCGTTGTAGATTTCCCGGGCGCTCAGCTTGAGGCCGCGGGCCTTCATGTTCTTTTCCAGGGCCTTGTCAAGAGCCTGGATAAGCCACATGCCCTCATCGGCCTGTGCACCGGGGAGGATACACAGGCCGAGGGCTACGGAGAGAATCCATTTTCGCATAGGAGGCTGCTAGTTGTTACGTACGCAGCGGACAGGAGCGGCGATACGGTAGCTCACGTTGGTGCCGTTGCAGGTGTACTCTGCTTCGGTGGCCTTGTTGGTCATGGGCATGAAACCGGAGAACTGGATGTTCTTGAGGCCGGAAGTGGCGTCACCGGCGGTGTTGTAAGTGATGGTGCCGTTCTGGGTGGAGCCGCAGAACATACCGGTGGCAATCCTGTCCTTGTAGGCGGCCATGAATCCCATGAAGGTGCCGGCGGTCTTGGTGTTGTCTCCAATGGAAATTGCACCGTAGGCCTCCATGTTGAAGCCGTCTGCATTCAGGAGTGCGATGGAACCGTTGGCTCCGTCATAGTAAGGGGCGGAAGTATTTGTGGTGATGCCGGTTCCCTTACCTACGAGGTCTGCGATATCGGCCTTGGTGGGCACGTGCCAGCCCTTAGGGCAAAGACCCTGGGCGCCTTCAAGTGCCTGGGCGTCTTCAAGAGTCTTGATGTCTCCGATCTTGAGGCCAAGGGCGACTTCGGCCTGATACAGATAACCGCGTTTCTCAATTACGGTGATGTCCTTGGAGAACTCTGCGGCGGTCTGGCCTTCGTTGACAACAATGGGATAGTAAACGCCGGCGGTGACGTTTGTGAGGGCGTCTCCAACGGTGATTCCTTCAGGGACATAGCGGAGGTTCTGGGTCATCCACCACTTGCCGTCCTTCATCTGGGCAACGGTGTACTTTGCCTCGTGGTAGGTGATGTATCCCTTGTCAAGCTGCTCTATGAGGGTGTTGTCTCCACCGCCAATCTCTCCGCCGTTCTCCCAGTCCTCGATGTCACCGGCGAAGGCGACGGCAAGGTCCTTGGGGTTCACAATCATATTGATGGTGTACTGCTTTCCGGCAAGGAGCTCGGTTTCGGCAAGGTTCTGTGCCAGCACATTTCCACCGGCCGTTTCAACGGTTGCGGTAAGCCCAACTTTCTGGGGAGGGAGGATGAGGCAGTAGGTGGTGGCGTCCTTCTTGAAGGCCGTGATGGTGCCTGTGGCGGCGGTCTCATCCACGGTTGCGCTGAAATCCGCGGCGATGTTTGCTGCAAGGCGTGCTCCTGAAAGCTTTATGGCCGAAAGTTCACCGGCGGCGTTGTTGGTGACGCTGAGGATAATCTTGGTGAGCTTGTGCTTGAAGGGAATCACAACTGCCGATGCCGAAGGCAGAACCCCTTCCTTGGAACCTGCCACAAAGTCTGAAGCCGATGTTCCTGCGCTCTGGTCTGCGGCAACGCTGAACTTAGCGGGAACAGCGTCTGCGTAAGGGTAGTAGGCCGATACAGTGGCGCCTGCGGTGCCTTCGGCATACCACATGAGGCTGCCGGAGAACTCTGTTCCGTTGTAGGTGAGCTTCTCATTGGTTGCGTGTGCGCCGGATTCGCGAGTGATGGTAACGCCGATGGCGTCTCCGTTTTCAAATGCGGTGTCCGTGACCTTTGTCATCACGGGAAGGATGCGGACGCTGAAAGTCTCAGCACCGGTTGCAGGCTGGTCCGGGGTGACCGGGACAGTCTTGTTGCAGGCGGCGAGGGCCGCGATGCAAAGAATGGGAATCAATACTTTTTTCATAAGCGTATGGATTAGAAATTATAACCAAGTTTAAGGCCGGTGGTCTGGCGGTCGTTGCCGGAGATAAGTACCACCTTGAAGGCATGGATCCAGTTGCATGCGGCCTCAATGTAAATGCCTGAGTTGAAGGTATATCTTACCGCCGCATTAAGCATGAACCGAGTGGCGTCCTGTGCCTCCTGCTCCCTGTCCCACCAGTCCTGGAGGCGGAATGGAGTTGAGGTAAGGCCAAGATTTTCGTCGGCGAAATCCACAACGTGGGAATGCTCCCCAAGCTTTTGGATGAAGGTGAGGTTGGCTCTTATGAGGAATCGGCCCAGAACTGCGCCGCCGCCTGCACTTAGGATAAGGTGGAGGGAGCGGTCGTCATCGAAGAACGGATACATGAGGGTGCCAAGGTCACGCGCGTGCTCCAGGGATGCCCCTCCTGCAACGTTCCATCCGTTCTCATGGGCGCCTTCGTAGGACAGCCCGGCGCTCATGTCCTTGTGGCGGTAGACGAGGTTGCTGCCGTAGACACGGGGGGTGGTTACGCCGCCTTCCGTCACTTTTTCCGTCACGGTCTCATGGTTTTCCATGGCGTTCCACTGGTATTCGGCCTTGATTAGATGGGCCATGTCATCCCCGTGAATTGCGGCAATGAGTTTGGCCGAAACCGACTGGCCGGGGAAGCGGAACCAGGTGTAGCCCTTTTCCCCGACTTCACCGCTGGTGCGAAGGTATTCGGCGTCTGCGTACAGGAAGCCTCTGAAGCTTGCCTGAAGCGCCGCGCCGTAGGTGTACTGCTTCACGGGGAAGCGGTTTACGCCGGGCTCGTTGAGGTGAGTGCCGCTGCCGTCCCACACCTGCATGGTGCCGTAGCGCATGCCCTTGTCAAGGAAGGCCATGTAGGATTCGGCCTTGGCCTCACCCACCTGCTCGGCGGTAATGAATTCGGAGTTCTTGCCTATGACGGCGGAAAGGCCTGCCTCAAAGGAATCGGCCTTGTAGTGCACGGAGGGTGTGATTTCAAAGTCCTGGCGGTATGTAGTGTGCCGAAGGTCCTTGCGCTTTGCGTAGTTTATGCCCTGGAACGCTACGGTGATGCCGGGAGTCCAGGCGCTGGAGTTTTTCCAGGCAAGGCCGCCGCCAATGCTGTAGGTTTGTTTCACCTTGTTTCCGGGGGTGAACTCCAGCATGTCCACGGGATAGAAGCCGGGCTCCGAGAACATGGAACCCATCATCTGGGTGCCGTAGGCAAGGTCGAAGCCGAAGTTCCCGGTGAGGTAAAGGTCGTCGTAGGCCGAAACCGCCCGGGCCTGGGCCACCGCGTTCCAAACGGTCTTTCCCATGGAAGGGGAGCGGAATTCGCCGGAAGTGAACTTTCCGCCGATGAAGGCGTCGGCCTCCTGGCCGGTTTCGGCGCCCTGGGCCGTTCCGGCAATGTTTCGGCCTTCTTCCCAGAGATTCTGGGCGTAGGCGGCCTGAGCGCATAGGACAACGCCAAGGCCTACAACCAGCAGTTTACTGGTGAAGTGATTGTGTGTCGCGCTCATAAAAGTCTTCTGTTGAATTGTTTGTGTCCTGGAGAACCTCATAGCCCTGCTCTGCGGAGAGGGTTTCATCGGCCTTTCTCATGAGGGTGCGTCCCTTGAAGGTTTCGCTTAGCGTTACGGCCCCGGCGTCTACCGTTTCCGGGAGGCGCTTTATGTTGCCGGTGGAGCCGCCGTAGAATACCTCCACGCCATCCACAACCCAGTCAGGAGGTATTGCCACCACTTTCTCCGAGCCGCCCGGGACCTGGGGCTGGTTGGCGCTCTGCTGCACGTAATCCTTTATGTCAACGGTCTTGGGAGCGCGGAACAGGATGAAGGTGGGGGAGTTCACGGAAAGGGTGTAGGCGTTTGCCTGGCCGGTCTTTATCACCACTTCCACATAGCGCTGCGGGAGCACGTTTGAGCCCGGGGCGGGATGGTAGGTGGCGTTGGGGAAGAGGACGGGGTCGTAGAGGGCAAATACTTCGGGGAGGTTGAGATTTACGGACAGGGGATATTCGGCCGTATGGTCAATGGCTCCGCAAAGGGCCACAATGGCATCTTCACCGGGCTTTACGGGGAAGTCCGTGCCGCTTCCGGGAATGGCCAGGACGGCCTGGATCACGGGCAGGAACTCCGGAAGTTTTCCGTCCTGGAGCCAGGGGTTGGCGCCCGTGCTGTTGTACGGGGAGAGTGTGCCCATGCAAAGGCCGTCAAGGTATTCTGTGTCAAGGCTGTTGTTGTGGAGGATAACGTATTTGTCGCTTTGATACGTGCCCTCCTTGGGAGCCTTGGAGCACCCGCCGCAGTAGATTTCCTTTATCACTATGGCGCCGGCCTTGGACGGCATCATCTCCATCTCCAGGCTTACATCTTCATCGGAAACGAGCACCTTGTCCTTTGTGGAGTTGAACACGTAGTCGTCGTTCCTGTCCCTTACGTTAATTCGGTAGATGCCATTGGGGATATCCGTGACGGCTGTTCCGTTTTCCTTGGTCTTTATGGAGTATTGCGTGGCGCTGGAAACCTCCACAATGGATACGGTGGCGCCGCCCTTTGCGGCAACGCCATCCGGGTAAATGGCCTTCACGGTGAGGCGGTTGAGGTTTTCCGGCACATACGGCTCTCCGTTGTCCATGCAGCCGGTAAAGACGGCAGTGAGGGCCGCCGCCAGTATTAAAACTTTAGTCTGCATCTGAGTCCGTAATAGAAGTTGGGGGTAAAGATGGCGCTTACTCCGGTGGCACGGCTGGTGACCATGGGGCGGGCGTTGGTGAAGTTATTGGCAAAGAAGGAAAGTGACACATGGTCTCCTATTTCCTTTGTCACGCTGAGGTTGGCGCAGAAGTAGGGGTTGTAGCCGTCCTGCGCAAATGTGTAGATGTTTCCGGAGCGGATGATAAGCCTCTGGAGGGCAGGGTCCAGGGCCGATGCTTCCGTCCAGGGGTGCACCGTCCCGTCAAGGTCCATATAGGCCTCCGGATAGACTGCCGTGTAGGAATTGCCGTCGTAGATGTTGCCGCCGGTCTTGTTCCCGGCCTCATCTATGGTGAAGGCTTTGTCGGATGTATACCTGGAGTTGCGGAGGAGCGCCGCCTCAAGGCGTACGGTTATCACAAGGCGTGCCCTGGGGATGTGCGTTATGGCGGTGAGGTTGGCGTCAAGGTTGTCTGTGACGCGGCCGTTGTACACGGTGGTTCCGCCCTTGTAGATGGCGGCGTATTCGTAGGACCTGCCGGGAAGGGTGCTGTGGGACCAGCCGTCGCGGTACAGGCTGGAAGATACGTCAGAGGTGTACTGGGTGTGGTTCCAGGCGGCATCCATGCGGAAAGTGGTGCGGATGGGCTGGATCTCCGGGAAGTCTACGGTGAGTTCCACGCCGTAGCGGCGGATGTCGGCCCCGTTTTCCTGCCTTCTGGCCGCTGCAAAACTGCGGTCCGTGAGCTTGAGATCCGACGGCACGTAGTACCCTTCAGGGTCCTGGAAATACACCATGCCGGTTTGGCTGTCAACCTGCACCGTGGGGTTATCCGGCATTACGTAACCGGCGGGCACCTGATAAACATTATAGGAGAAGGGGGTGTACACCGTTCCCATTTCGTATGGTGCCTTGGTGACGTTTAGGAAGCCCACAAGGCCCACCTTGAAGCCCTTCCAGTCTATGTCAAGGCCGATTTCCGAGTTCTCGTTGCGCTGCCACCTGAGCTCCGGATTGTACTCCATCCGGTAAGGCTGCGTATAATATATATAGGATGCGCCGCTGCCGTGGGAGTAGTCTATGGTGCGGATGTCGCGGTATTCCGGCTTGGGGTAAAGGATGTAGAAGGACGGAAGTTTACCGGCAACGCCCCAGCCGCCGCGGATGGAAACGCTCTTTGAGAGTTCCCACTTGGCGTTAAGGCGCGGCGACAATATATTAAGGCCGCTGTACATGGACCCCGCCACAAACACGTTCTCATACCTGACACCGGCCATGAGGTTCAGTTTTGTAAGGCCGATTGGAATGGTCACGTTGTCTTCCAGAAAACCGGAGAGGGTGTGCATGTAAGGGTAGTCGGAGTAGGGCCTGGGGCGATACCCGTTGGCTGCAAGTGAAGGGTTCTCGTACCATTCTCCGCGGCCCACGTTGCCATCGGCCTTCCACTGCACGCCGGCCTTCAGGACATTCTTCACGCCGCCCCAGTGACGCAGCCAGTGGTATTTGAGGGAGGCCGAATAGTCCAGTTCCTTGGAATCCACCACCTGGTCCGAGTAATAGGTGGTGGGGAGGGCATCGGCCATCCAATAACCCCTTTCCGTGGCGTGAACCGCGGGGAGGATGGATGCGTTGGAGTTGTAGGCGTGGTCTAGGGACCTGGAGTCGTGGTAGTAGATGCTGCCTTCCAGCGTGAGGTTTGTGACCCAGCTTTTGTTGAGGAGCCAGGTGAGCTTGAAGTGCGGCGTCAGGAGGTTGTCGTTTATCCTGGAATAGGCCTCGGAAAAGGCGTCGGGGTCACTTTTTGAGTTCATTCCGCCGATGTTTCCGTTGAGACCGGCCTCCAGCCTGAGCACCTTGGCGAAGGTCCGGGTGTAGTCTACGGTGAAGCCGCGGCGGGTGTACGAAGTGTAGGGAGAGGTGAGTTTTGAGGTGGCGTTGGCCCATTCCAGGCCCACGTTCATGACGCCTTTCCCAAGTTCGAATCCCTTTGAGGCCGAAACTTCATAGGTGCGCGGATTAACGGCAAACACTATGTTCCATGGGGTGCGGCCTTTCTTTGTGGTGACGCGCACCATTCCGCTTCCAAGGTCTCCGTATTCGGCACTGGGAACGCCGGTTATGACCTCCACGCTCTCGATGTTCTCTACGGAGATGCTCCTGGTGCCGATTCCGGCCATGGCGGAGAAGTTGGCGTTGTCGCCCATCCGGACGCCGTTTACCTCCACGGCCGTGGAGAAGGCGGCGTTGCCGGCGTCGGAGCCTGCGGCCCTAAGGGACAGGGCGTTGTCCTGGGTGAGGTCCGGGTTGATGGTTTTTCCGCCCGGGAGAAGGGCGCCGATTCCATCTACCCCGCTCATCTGGAGGTGGTCAAGGGCGGTCCGGCCTATCTTCTGGGTGGTGTTGAGGTTGTCCTTGGAGGTTTCGGCCGTAACGACAACTTCCTTGAGGGCAAGGGTGTTTTCGGAGATCTTGATTACGATGTCCTCGATGTCCCTTGTCACTTTTATTTCCCGGGTGTAGGTTACGTATCCCAGGCAGGAGACCTCCAGGGCGTAAGTTCCCTTCTGGACACCTTCCAGCTCAAATTCTCCGTCTTCATCCGTTATGGCCCAAAGGTAGTTTTCGTCCAGGCGCACTATGGCTCCCGGCACGGGCTCTCCGCTGGCGGCATCCACCACCTTGCCGGAAATCTCCAGCCCGCCGGCGGCAAATGCCGCCGCCGTAGACGCCAGGAATAGAATAAGTATGAGGATGGTCCGTTTCATATAATGGTGCAAAGATACAGGATACGGCGTTTACCGTCAATCCCAATTATGGGGGATATTACCAGGGCTTTACAACTCCGGGGTTCTTGAAGCTGAGCTTGGCGGCCTCCTCGCGTACGTCGTCTTCCTTGTAGGTGATGGTCCAGGGATCCTCATTGAGAAGTTCCCAAATGCGGGCCTCGGTGCAGGGAGCCGCAAACCTTATCTGGAGGGCGGGAGTAAGTTCCTCGTTGAGGTTGAGGTACACGCCAATCACGCCTTCCTCCCTGGAGATGTGGTTGCTCAGGAAGGGAAGGTTGCGGGTGAAGACGGGTTTTTCGTAGTTTGCATCTGCAATCTCGTACTTGAACTGGGGTTTGCCTTCGTACACCAGGGCGCGTTTCTTGATGCCGTCTTCGTACTTGCCGTTGAATTCGGCCTTGAAGGGGGAGAACATGTGGCGGACATAGTCTTCCACGGGGATAAGTTCCTCGCCTTCTTCCATTTCCACAAACTTGAAGGAAAGAGGCGTGGTCCTGACTGTACCGTCCGGGAGGGGCATTTCAAGCGCCTTTTTCTCTACAATCTGCTTGAACCACTTGGCATCGGCCTGCTCTTCAGGGTCCATGTAAACGCGGAGATACAGCGGGCAGCCGAATTCGCTTTCCACCCCGTAAATCTTCTTGCCGGAGAGGCGGAGCTGCATGCCGAAGTTGTTGAGGTCCATCTTGTCCGGCATGGACTCCGTGCGGATGGTGACCTTCTTCACCTGGGTGACGCTTCCAAGATCCGGGGCCGAAACCTTGAACTTGGTGGGCACGAAGATGGCTTCCTGAATCTTTTCCGGGGATGTGACGGAGGGGTCGTAGGTGATATGGACGCGGTGCTTGCCAACATATGTCTTTACGCCGTGGGTGCCGGGAATCTGGGTGAGTTTTCCCTTGAAGGCCATTGAACTGCCAAAGCACTTAACGCTTCTGAGCGGCTCTATGTCAAAGCTCTTGAGGGCGCCGGCATCCACGTTTTCCATGTTCCATTCTTCGTTGATGGTGGGAAGTTCCGTCTTTCCGCCGATGTATATGCCCACGCAAAGAAGTATTATTGTGATGATGGCGGGGATGTATTTCCATGCGCCGCCCTTTGCCTTTTGGCTTATGCCGATTTCAATCGCCTTTTTGGAGCAGGCGCCCACGCATTCGCCGCAGAGGGTGCAGTCCACGCATTCCACCTTGCCCTTTGCTTCGGCGATGTTGATGTGGTAGGGGCACTGTTTGTTGCAGAGGCCGCAGCCGGTGCACAGAGCGTCGTTCTTGACAACGTGCATGACCTGGAGCTTAGGCTTTCCGCAAAGGATTTCCAGGAGGTATCCGGCAAGGCAAAGGACGCCAAGGAGCACCCACCAGGGAAGGTGGAGGCCGATGAGGCCAAGGAGCCACCAGATTACGGTGATTCCAAGTATCCATGCCCAGAACTTAAGGGAGTTGGAGATGGCTCCAAGCGGACACAGGTACTTGCACCAGAACATGTCCACAATGAAGCCGCCAAGGATGAGGAGCGTTACGGTAACGATTGACATCCAAAGTGTTATCTCTCCCTTAAAGCCCGTTGCAATGGCGTAATAAGGGTCAAGGTTCTTGCAGAAAAGCTCGCTGGCCGTTGCCGTCATGTAGAAAATCCAGAACACCAGGATATACTTCACTATACGCAGCGCCTTGTCTGCAATGCTGCCGTTTTTGATGCGGATGGCTTTTATGCCAATTCCTTTGCGGAGCTTCATGAGGAGGTCTTCCACCGTGCCCACAGGGCATAGATAGCCGCAGAACAACTTGCTGAACAGGATTACCGCCGCGGCAAGGCATATTCCCAGGATAATCTGGAGGGAACTCATGCTGCAGGGAAGCGAACCCCTTACCAGGAAGGTTGTGAGGGCCTCCAGCCCTCCCATGGGGCACAAGGCCTCAGGGTCTGCGGGTTCCATCTTTGTGAAAATGAGCCGTGCAAGGCCGGTTACAAAGAAAATGATTGCGGCAAGAGTGCCCCATTGCAGTACGTAGCGGGGCCAGTTCTTCTTAATAGGAGACTTCATGGCTGGACAGTTTCGGTTAGTTCTACAAAAGTAGTAAAAACTTCCAATAAAACAAGTCTTTCCGTTTCTTTTTGTTTCGATTGCCCGCGTTCCTGTTTCGCTCTGCCCGTCCCTTCGTCATGCCCGGCCGCGACCGGGCATCTCCCCTCCCCGGTACTGGCCACGCACGTTTTTGCCCAATTTCGTGTACATTGAGTACCTTCCGGTCCTCGCCGTACACGTTTTCGGCCTCCAGTGTGTACGCTCAGTACCAAACGGTACTCACCGTGCACGTTTTAAGCCTCTGATGTGCGCGTCCAGTACCCGATTGTTGTTTTGTTAGTGCGCTTTATTTGAAATGGTATCGTTCCGGCGGGAAACACTGTGTATTTTAGGAGAGTGAAACAAAAATCGACAATCAAAATGAAAAAACTGTTTTATTTTGCAATGGCGGCCATCGCCGCAGTGGCTATTTCCTGCGGCAAGACCAATTCCGAAGGCCCGGGCGGAAATAACCAAAATGACAACGGCATTGTAGGCACCTGGCTCATGAGGCTGGACGAATATCACTATTTCGATGTCACCTTCAAGGAAGACGGTTCTTACGAGTGGCTGTGGCAGGGTGCCGGCGGAAATAGACTGGACAAGGGTACCTACAAACTCGAAAACAATGTGATTACAACCACTGCCAAGGAGGTTTTCGAAGCCGACTATGAAAC
>JAFVDC010000011.1 GCA_017478685.1 Bacteroidales bacterium
CGGTTCATCCACCTGAGGAGGTCGTCGTCCAGGGACTGCAGGCCGATGCTTATCCTGTTGCATCCCAGCATCCTGAGGCTTTCGAGGTAGGGGAGCCCCTTTTCCACAATGTCTTCCGGATTCACTTCCATGGTGAATTCGGCATAGGGCCCGCCATGGCCGCATTCCTCAAGGGCGAGGAGGATCCTTGTGAGGTCCTGGAGCGGAAGCACGCTGGGAGTGCCGCCGCCAAAGTAGAGGGTGGGGAGAGTGGAATCCATCTCCCCGGCCCTTTCCTTTATCTCCTTGCAGACGGCCTTTGTGTAGGCCTCGAACATGCCCTCCTGCGGAATTTCGGAGTAGAAGTCGCAGTAGGTGCAAAAGCTCTTGCAAAAGGGTACGTGAATGTAGATCATACTACCTGAGCATGCATTCGGCGCGGCCAAGCAGGCTCTTTTCCGTGTACACTTCAAGGGTGTAGACGCCCTTCACGAATTCCTGGATGTCGTTGATGTAGATGGACATGTCCACCTCTGCGCCCTCGTAGTCAACTTCACGGGAGGCGGTTGCCTGCATCACTTCTCCGGCTACGGAGAACTCCGTGGATTCGTTGTTCATGAGGAGGATCCCTTCAGGGTCTTTGACGCGGACGAACACGCGCACCGGGCCGCGGTCGGCCAGGGAATTCTCAACAAGCGTGAGGCCTGCCACCATATACTTTACGCGGCTGTGGCGGTCTCCGGCTTTGTCGTTGCTGTAATGCGCGGTGAGGGAAATTGCGCGGGCTTTCAGCACCTTTCCGGCGGTAACCTGTGAGGACAGGGACTCTACCTGCTGGGTGAGGGACTCGTTGGCGCTGCGGGCCTCGGCGGCTTCACGGCGTGCGGCGGCGGCGTCTGCGGTGAGCTTCTTGTTGAGGGTGTTCAGGGAGTCTATCTGGACGATGTAGCCCTTCATGATGCTCCTGAGGGTGCCAAGCTCTTTTTCATACTGGCGGATTTTGGCGCGGTTGGTGGCCTCCGTCTTGTTCAGCTTCTCTATGAGCAGGGCAACCTGTTCACGGGAAGTGTCCAGCTGGCTGTTGATGGTGTCGTAGTCGGAGCTGAGCTGCGAGAAGTCACTCTGGAGGTCCTTCATCTGCTGGGCAAGCTCCGTCTTCTCGTTTTCAAGGGCGCTTACAAGGGTGTTTCTCTGGTATAGCAGATATCCAAGCACAAGCGCCAGGGCTGCGGCCACGCAAGCCAGGATGGTCATGACTGTGCGGGGGCCTTTCTTTTCTTTGCGTTCACGCTCTTCGCGTTCAATTCTCTCAAGGGGATCTTCGTTTGCCATAATTGTTCGGTGTTAATTTGTACAAATATAGTTATATTTGTGGAAAATCGGCTCAAAAATATGGACGGGAATATTTTCAGGGAAAGGATAGAGGCTGCAAGGGCGCTCATGCGCTCAAACAGATGGGACATTCTGGTGCTCCGTGGCGGAGATCCCCACGCCAGTGAATATCTTGCGCCAAGGTGGCAGCAGGTGACATGGCTTTCCGGATTTACCGGAGAGGCCGGAGACCTTGTTATTACCATGGACCATGCCGGGCTCTGGACAGATACCAGGTATTTTATCCAGGCCGTGAGGCAGCTTGCCGGAACCGGCGTGGAACTCCACAAGATGCGCGTTCCGGAGCAGGTGCCCATTCCGCAGTGGATAGCCTCCCTGGGGCTGGACGAGCCCACAATAGCCCTGGATGCCCTTTGTGAGAGCGTTTCCGCGGTAAGGGAACTGCAGGCGGCCGTGCCTTCGGCCATAATTGTGCCTGTCCCGGACATCATTTCCCCGCTGTGGCCGGACAGGCCCGCAATCCCCTCCACGCCAATAATCACCCTGGGGGAAGACCTTGTTGGAGAGAGCTGTGAGTCAAAGATAAGCCGTCTTCGCAAGTGGCTGGTCCTTCAGGGGGCCGATGCCATATTCATCTCGTCGCTGGACCAGATTGCGTGGCTTCTCAACGTCCGCGGCCAGGACATAGACTACAACCCCTTTGTGATATCTTATCTTCTTGTATCATTGGAGGAGGTCCAGTGGTTTGTGAGAAAGGATGCGTTTGAGGATCCTGATTCGGAGACCTCGGCAAGTTTTGAAGAACTTGAGGCCGACGGCGTCACTGTAAGGGATTACTCCGATGTCAATTTCGCCCTGGCATCTCTCCGCCTGGACGGAACGGACCGGATATGCGTTGACCCCTCGGAGGTCAATTACGCCCTCCGGGACGCCATGGATGACGGTGACCTTCTTCCGGAAGTCGTAGAGACGGCGTCGCCGGTTCCTCTTTGGAAGGCGGTGAAAAACTCCGTGGAAATAGACGGGATGCGGGAAGCCCACCTTGAGGACGGCGTAGTAATGGAGCAGTTCCTTTACTGGGTGGAGAATAATGCGGGCCGAATAAACGAGTGGGATGCCGCATGCTACCTGGGCTCTTTGCGGGCGCGTGTCCCGGGTTATAGGGGAGACAGTTTCGAGACAATTTCGGCCTATGGAGAAGGGGCGGCCCTTCCGCATTATGTCACTCCCAAAGAGGGTTCCGCGCTGCTTGAGCCGCATGGACTGTATCTCTCGGACTCCGGAGGGCAGTACCTGTTCGGCACCACGGACATCACCCGTACAGTGCCGCTCGGGCGCCTTACTCCGCTTGAAACGGAAGACTACACCCTGGTGCTCAAAGGACACATAGACCTTGCCATGGCTGTTTTCCCCGCCGGTACGGCCGGCTGCCAGATAGATGCCCTTGCAAGGGAGCCGCTTTGGAAGGCACGCCGAAACTTCGGCCACGGAACCGGCCACGGCGTGGGATTCTTCCTGGGCGTTCATGAAGGCCCCCAGGACATACGCCAGAACTTCAATTCCCAGCCGCTACTCCCCGGCATGGTGGTGTCCTGCGAGCCCGGAATTTACCGTGAAGGCATGCACGGGGTGCGTCACGAAAACCTCCTTCTGGTGCGTGGAATCGGGGATAATGAATTCGGATCGTGGCTTGGCTTCGATACCCTTACGCTATGCCACTTTGACACTTCCTGCCTGGATGCCTCCCTCCTTGCGACGGAGGAAATAGACTGGCTCAACGCCTACAACAAGCGCGTGTATGAGACTCTGGCGCCGCGCCTTCCGGCCGAAGTTGCGGAGTGGCTGAAAAATAAAACATTACCAATATGAAACGCATAATCATTTTCTTGGCTTTTCTGCTTGCTTCAGTAAGCCTTGCCGCCCAAAGCGAAATTGTTACCGGAACCATGAAAAGCGCCAAGCTTGGCGTGGACCAGGGTTATAATATATACCTCCCGGACGGCTATGACTCCTCAAAGCACTATCCCGTGATTTATCTTCTTCACGGCCTGTGGGGCTCTTACCCTGACTGGGTGAAGCAGGGCCGTATGCAAACTGTTGCAGATCAGCTCATTGAAAGCGGGGAGGTGGTGCCGGTAGTTATCATTATGCCGAATGCGGGAGATTCCGATGTCATTAACTACCAGAACGGCTATTTCAACGTTCCCGGATGGCCGTATGAGGACTTTTTCTATGAAGAGTTCCTCCCTGCCGTAGAGAATAAATACAATTGCGGCGGTTCCAAGGGCCAGAGGGCAATCATGGGCCTTTCCATGGGTGGCGGAGGCTGCACGGTGTATGCCCAGAGGCACCCTGACATGTATTCCAGCTGCTACGCCATGAGCGCCTGGCTGGACAACAAAGACCGCGCAGACCGTGGGGGCTCCGGCAGCAAGCTCCTTGTCACAGACCGCTCAGTGCGTGAACATTCGGCCCTGGACTTTGTGGATAATGCCGACGCTGCTACCCTGAAGGCCCTCCGCAGCGTAAAATGGTTCTTTGACATCGGGGACGAAGACCATCATCTTGTAACCAACGTGACAATGTTCACCAAGATGAAGGCGCGAGGCATCAAGGCCGAACTCCGCGTGCGTGACGGCGTTCACAACTGGGAGTACTGGCACACGGCGCTGTTTACCGCCCTGCCGTTTGCCTCCAGGAATTTCAGCCGCTGAAAATACGCGATTTTTTGCTATCTTTGCGCACTAATTTATGACTTATGGCATACTACGAACTTAACGAACAGGAAATTGGCCGAAGGGAGTCCCTTCAGAAACTTCGTGAACTTGGTATAAATCCCTATCCGGCACCCCTGTACCCCATAAACACCACCACGGTGGAAATTGCAGAAGGCTTCAAGCCTGAGGAAGGCAATTTCCAGGACGTTTGCATTGCGGGCCGAATCATGAGCCGCCGCATCATGGGCGCAGCCTCATTCATGGAGCTCCAGGACAGCGCCGGCCGCATCCAGGTGTATGTAAAGCGTGACGAAATCTGCCCCGGAGAGGACAAGACCATGTACAACACCGTGTTCAAGAAACTCCTGGACATCGGGGACATCATCGGCATAAAGGGCTTTGCCTTCTTTACCCAAACCGGCCAGCTTTCCGTACATGCAAAGGAACTTACGGTCCTAAGCAAGTCCCTCCGCGTGCTCCCCATTGTGAAAACCGACGCCGACGGCACCGTGCACGACAGCTTTGAGGATCCTGAGCTCCGCTACCGCCAGAGGTACGTGGACCTTGTGGTGAACCCCCAGGTGAAGGAAACGTTCGTGAAGCGTACCCTCATCATAAACACCATGAGGGAGTGCTTCAACGCAGCCGGCTGCCTTGAGGTGGAAACCCCCATCCTCCAGGCCATCCCCGGCGGCGCAACGGCTCGCCCCTTCATCACCCACCACAACGCCCTGGACGTGGACATGTACATGCGAATTGCAAATGAGCTGTATCTGAAGCGTCTTATTGTGGGCGGCTTTGCGGGCGTGTATGAGTTTGCCAAGAACTTCCGCAACGAGGGCATGGACAAAACCCACAACCCTGAATTCACCTGCGTGGAGATGTACATCGCCTACAAGGACTACATCTGGATGATGGAATTCACGGAGAAAATGCTTCAGAAAGTGGCCGAAGTCACCGGCGGCGTGAAGAAGGTTATCGGCGGCAACGAGATTTCCTTCGAGGGCCCGTTCCGCAGGCTCCCCATCCTGGATGCCATCAAGGAGTACGCCGGTGTGGACGTGAAGGGCATGGACGAAGCCGCACTTCGTGAAACCTGCAAGAAACTGAACGTTGAAGTGAGCCCGGAAATGGGTGTTGGTAAACTTATCGATGCCATCTTCGGCCAGTACTGCGAGGAAAAACTCATCCAGCCCACTTTTGTGATTGACTATCCCGTAGAGATGAGCCCTCTCACTAAGCGTTGCCGCCACGACGACACCCTCACGGAGCGTTTCGAACTCTTTGTAAACGGCAAGGAACTTGCCAACGCATACTCGGAGCTCAACGACCCCATCGACCAGCTGGACCGCTTCGAGGAACAGGCCGCCCTCAAGAGCAAAGGCGACGACGAAGCCATGTACATAGACTACGACTTCGTCCGCGCCCTTGAATACGGCATGCCTCCCACCTCCGGCATCGGCATCGGCATAGACCGTCTCACCATGTTCATGACCGGAAAGGACAGCATCCAGGATGTCCTCTTCTTCCCCATGATGCGCCCGGAAAAATTTTAGATGGAAACCATAACATCGGGACAGAATCCTAAGATCAAGAATCTGCTTCTGCTGCAGGAGAAATCCAGGGCGCGGCGGGAGCAGGGTCTTTTTGTGGTTGAGGGCCGAAGGGAACTGGAGCACTGCATTGCAGCCGGGTACAATGTGAAGACTGTGTTTGTTTGTCCGGCGATTTGCGATACAATACCCTCCGCAGGAATGTCTTTGTTCATCGAAATCCCGGAGGCGCTGTACCGGAAGGTGGCGTACAGGGAGAGTACGGAGGGAATAATAGCGGAGGTGGAGTATAAGGATCGCACGCTCAGTGACTTGCAGCTTCCGGAAAATCCGCTTGTGATGGTTTTGGAGAGCGTAGAGAAGCCGGGGAACCTTGGCGCTGTGCTCCGTAGCGCAGACGCCGCCGGAGCGGATGCCGTGCTTGTCTGCGACCCTCTCACGGACCTTTACAACCCCAATCTTATCCGCGCATCAATAGGAGCGGTGTTCACCGTGCCCACTGTGGCGTGCAGTTCGGAAGACGCAATTGCATTTCTTCAAGACCGTGGCATACAGATACTTACGGCTCAGCTACAGGACTCTTCCCTGTATTATGACATAGACATGCGCCGCGGAACGGCCCTTGTGATGGGAACGGAATCCACCGGCCTCACGGACCAGTGGCGGAAGGCGGCTTCGGCCCATATACGCATCCCCATGCTTGGACGGCTGGACAGCCTTAACGTGTCTGTTAGCGCCGCAATCCTGCTGTTTGAAGCCGTGCGGCAAAGGCAGATTTAACCACCCATCCCGAAATATCGGCAGGACAGAATCAAAGCGTTGGATTTCCAGCATTTTTTTATTATAATTGTATGCTAAACTGATAATCAAAAAGCACGCTATATGAAACGTTTTCATTTCCTTGCCGTCGTGGCCGCCGTACTGGCCGTGATTGCATGTACAAAACCGGAACCCCAGACCAATACCGGAGACAATACCGGCACCACCACTCCTTCCAGCGCTTTCACCCAGGCCAGCGCGTGGAGCGTGATCGGCACAATTGGCGGCGACAGCTGGTCCAAGGACATAGCCATGAAAACCGACGGCACCTGGCACGCTGCATTTGGCGTAACCGTAACAGCGTCGGACCAGTTCAAGTTCCGTAAAAACGGCAACTGGGACTTTAACCTAGGCTCGGCTTCAGTTAAAGTGAATGAAAAGGTTTCGCTATCCCAGGGCGGGGACAACATGAAACTCCCTGCCGGGTCTTATGACATGTATATGGCCGAAACCGCCCAGGTGGCGTATTTCCTTCCGGCAGGCACGGCTTTCACCCACGCCGATGACGCAAAGGTGGAAGACGGCGGTGACCTCTACGGAGACTACAACGCCTCCCTTGCTTCGGCCGACAAAAAGTCCGGAATCACCTATCAGCTCAACGTTTACAGCTTTGCCGATTCCGACGGCGACGGCCAGGGAGACTTCCAGGGCATTATCGACCACCTGGACTATCTGGACGCCATCGGAGCCACCGCCCTTTGGCTCAGCCCCGTGAACGACTCCCAGTCCTACCACGCCTACGACATCAAGGATTACTACTCCATCAAACCCATCTATGGCGGCAAGGGCGCAACCGCCGCCCAGGCCGAAGCCAAGTTCAAGGAACTCATAGACAAGGCCGCCGCAAAGAACATAGACATCTATATGGACTATGTCCTGAACCACTCCGGAGACCAGCACCCGTGGTTCCAGAAGGCCCTCGCGGGAGATGAAACCTACATGGACTACTATGTTTTCAACTCCACCACCACCAACTGGGAAAACGACGACCGCAACAAGTCCATAGACAACTTTGCCGGCCAAACCGGTTTCTCCATGGGCGAGTGGCATTCGGCCTCCGTGGGCAATCCCGCCTACACCGGCTCCAAGAACCTCCACTTCAAGCTGGACGTGACAACGGCTTCGGCCCCCAAGCTTACCATTACCGAAACCTCGGACGCCGTTCAGGGAGACGGGGACTCCGGCTGGTATATCTATGACAACAATGCCCACCAGATGCGGAAGACATCCACGGACAAGGTTTACGAACTCACCCTCAAGGTATCCAACAACTGGGGCGTCCTCGTCAAGGACCATGCGTCAGAGTGGGGAGACCACAAGTGGGGCGCTCCGGCATCTGACCCCAAGGTGGAATTCGGCAAGGCAAAGACCCTTGTGAAAGGTGACGCTGCCAACAACCTTATCTTCGGCGGAGATATATTATACTATTTCGGAAGTTTCTCCGGAAGCATGCCTGACCTCAATTACGGCCCTTGGAACACCTGCGAGACATCCCCTGCCTTCAAGGACCTTGCCGCAAGCGCCGACAAATGGATCAAGATGGGCGTGAAAGGCCTCAGGCTTGACGCCGTGATGTGGATTTACCAGTGCCACACGGACGCCAACGTCAAGTTCCTCAGCGAGTGGTACAACCACTGCAACGCCACCTACAAGGCCGCCGGCGGTGAAGGGGATTTCTACATGGTAGGAGAGGCCTATGACTGGAACGCAGACATTGTGGCGCCCTACTACAAGGGTCTGCCGTCCCTGTTTGACTTTGCATATTACGGCACGGTGAAAGACCGCATCAGCAAGGGCTCGGGCTCCGACCTCGGCTCTGTGATAGCGGGCATCCAGACCAAGAACAAGAATGCATACGGGCAGGCCCTGCATACTCACAGGACCGGCTTCGAGGATGCCGTGAAGCTCTCCAACCACGACGAAAACCGCGTGGCCAGCGAGCTTGGCAATCACCCCCAGAAGAAGCGTCTTGCGGGCGCAATCCTTCTTACCAGCCCCGGAAAGCCCTACATCTACCAAGGCGAGGAACTTGGCTACTGGGGAGTCAAGAGCAGCGGAGACCAGAACGTGCGCCAGCCCATAAACTGGAACAAGGACTGCAAGGTGCCCACCGGGTGGTGCAGCTTTGACAAGAGCGTCATTACGGCCGAAACTTCCGTAGAGGCCCAGGCTGCCGACAACCGCTCCCTCCTTCAGCTCTACCGCCACTTTGCCTATGCCCGCAACACCCATCCGGCCCTTGCCGAAGGTGAGATCGAGACAACGTCCTCCGGCAACAACGCCGTTGCTGCGTGGTATATGAAATCGGCCTCCGAGAGAGTCCTTGTAATGCATAACCTCTCAGGCTCCGCAGTTACGGTAACCCGCAGCTCCGACAAACTTGACAAGGTAATAGTTTCCAACCATAAGGTTGAGGTGAGCGGCAGTTCCGTCACCATTCCCGCCTACGGATCAGTAGTATTTCAACAGTAAAACCGCATATGAAAAAGTTTATCGTCGCACTTGCAGCGCTTGCCATTGCGGCCTGCGCACCCAAAGAGGTCCAGTATCACCCTGAATGGACCTATGATTCAGTTGTTTACGAGGTCAACATCCGCCAGTTCTCCCCTGAGGGAACCTTCGCAGGCGTTGAGGCCCAGCTTCCCCGCCTGAAGGACCTTGGCGTGGATGTCCTTTGGCTTATGCCAATGTATGAGATTGGCACCGAGGGCCGAAAAGGAACCCTTGGCTCCTACTACGCAATCTCCGACTACAAGAAAGTGAACCCTGAATTCGGCACCATGGAAGACTTCCAGCATCTTCTGAACGCCGCCCATGCAAGCGGATTCAAGGTAATCCTTGACTGGGTTGCCAACCAGACCGCCCCGGACAATGTATGGATGACGGAGAAACCCGCCGACTTCTACGAGAGAGATGCCGAAGGCAACGCCATCTGGGAGTACGACTGGACCGACACCCGCAGCCTCAACTATGAGAATGAGGAAGTCTGGTGGGCCCAGGACGACGCAATGCGTTTCTGGCTTGAAAAGGGCGTGGACGGCTTCCGCTGCGACGCCGCCGGCGAGGTCCCCGCAGAGTTCTGGTACGGAATCCTTCCCAAGATGAACAAGGACTACCCGGACATCTACCTCCTTGCCGAGGCCGAACGCGACAACCTTGCCGACCCTACCGTCACCTTCGACGCCAACTACGCCTGGGAGCTCCATCACCTGCTCAATTCCCTTGCAAAGGGCGCCAAGACCGTGGACGACCTTAAGGAGTACGTTGCACGTGATGCCGCCCGCTTCCCCAAGGAAGCTTTCCGCCTTACCTTCACCTCCAACCACGACGAAAACTCCTGGAGCGGAACTGAGTTCGAGCGCGAAGGTTCGGCCTGGGATGCCTGCGCCGTGCTTTGCTTCACCCTCCCTGGCTCCCAGCCGCTCATCTATACTGGCCAGGAAATCGGCCTGAACCGCCGTCTGGCCTTCTTTGAGAAGGACCCCATTACGGACTGGAGCGCCAATGAGTACACAACCTTCTGGAAAACCCTCGTGGACCTCAAGCACAACAATCCCGCCCTCAGGGCTGGCGAGCGCGGCGGAGACATTCTTTGGTGGGAAGCGCCGGAAGGCGTTGTGGCTTTCTCCCGCGAGGTCAAGGGCAACAAGGTGATTGTGCTGGCCAACTTTGGCGTCCCTGTGCCCGCAGAGGCTCCCGAGGTCAAGGCCGACGCCAACGACAACCGTCCGCAAGGCGATGTGGTGGCGGAACCTTTCAAGAACCTGGAGGGAGAACCTTACACCCCTGTCGTCAAACTTGACGGAGAATATACCAACGTGTTCACCGGAGAGAAAGTGAGCGGCGAGTATACCGCCACCATTGCTCCCGGAGAGTATCTGGTCCTTACAAAATGAGAAGGTATGCCCTCCTTGCAGCAGCGTTCATGACGATGGCCGCCTGTACTTCCGGAGTGGATTCCTCCAAGGTTCCCGAGGCCGGTCCCGGGGAAATAACCCGCGTGGAGCCCCTGAGCTGGTGGGTGGGCATGAATACGCCCCTCCAGCTCATGGTGCAGGGGCCGGATATTTCGGCCTGTGAAGTGAGCGCTTCCGGTAAGGGCCTCAAGGTGAAAAAGGTCCATAAGGCCGATAACCCGGATTTTCTGTTTGTGGACGTGGAAGTTTCGGCCCCCGGTACCCACGACCTTGTTTTCACAAGGGAAGGGGAGAGCTTCAAGTACCCGTATCTCATAAGGGAGCGCCGCCCCGGCAGTGCTTCCCGCGAGAGCTTTACCACCGCGGACATGATCTACCTGATCATGCCCGACAGGTTCGCAAAGGGGGAGAGTGCCGAAAAAGCCTACGAAGACGGCTCCGGGCACCCCTGGAAGGCGCCTTTCATGCTGGACACCCTTGACAGGAAGGACCCCGGCGCCCGCCACGGAGGCAATATCCAGGGCATGACAGACCACCTGGATTATGTGGCCGACCTTGGCGCCACCGCCATATGGTGCACCCCGCTGCTTATGAACAACCAGCCCCGCGGAAGTTACCACGGCTATGCAATCACGGACTACTACCACACGGATCCCCGCTTTGGAGACAACGAGGATTACAGGGAGTTTGTTTCGGCCGCCCATTCAAAAGGCCTGAAGGTGATAATGGACGTGGTCACCAACCATTGCGGCACCGGACATTGGTGGATGGACAACCCTCCCTTTGACGACTGGTATCACGTGAATGAGCCTTACATGCAGATGAACGCCCTGTTCTCCGTGTACATGGACCCCCATGTGGCAAAGGTAGACCGTGAGCGCCAGGAAAGCGGCTGGTTTGTGCCGTCTATGCCGGACATGAACCTTGACAACCCGTTTGTACTGAGGTATTTCCAGCAGTGGGCGGTTTGGTGGATAGAGTACGCCGGCCTTGACGGGCTGCGTGTGGACACCTATCCATACAACGAGCCCGAGCCCATGGCCAAGTGGTGCAAGGCGGTAACTGATGAATACACCAACATGAACATAGTGGGCGAGTGCTGGGACTACTCCATCCCGCAGGTTGCCTACTGGCAGAAGGACAATCCCAACAAGAACGGCTTCAACTCCAACTTGCCGTCGGTGATGGACTTCCCTCTGGAGCAGGCCATCCATACGGCCCTCATGGAGGACAAGGTGTTCTGGAACGAGGGTATGACGCGCATCTACACGGTTCTGGCACAGGACTTTGTGTACAAGGACCTCAGCCACATACTCACCTTCTTCGCAAACCACGACCACGCCCGTACGGGTGATACTTTTAAGGAGGATCCTGAGCGCATGAAACTGGCCCTGGCGTTGCTTGCAACCGTCCGCGGCATCCCTCAGCTCTATTACGGAGACGAAATGATGTTCCTGGAGCGCAAGGATAGGCCCGGCTCCGACGGCGCCAAGCGCATAGACTTCCCCGGTGGCTGGCCCGGCGACCCCTTCACCCTGTTTACTGCGGAGGGCCGTGCTTCGGCCCCGGAGATGTATTCCCATGCGGCCGAACTCCACGACTATGCCAGGACGCTTTTCCGCTGGAGACGCGGCTGCAAGGCCGTTCAGGAGGGTGAGACGCTCCATTTCCTCTCCCGCAAGAACGTTGGTCCCGTGAACATTACGGACAACACCTATTCGTTCTTCAGGTACACATCGGATGACGCCGTGTTTGTGTACATAAACAACAGCCTGGAGCCCCGTACGCTGGACTGGGACCATTACGCGGAGTTCGTCTCCGGTCCCGTGACCGGCACGGACGTCCTGAGCGGAGAGAAGGTCACTTTGCAGAACGGATTTAGCGTTGCGCCAAAATCGGCCCTTATTGTGGAATTCCAGCCTGGCGCACAAAACACTGAAAATTAACAACTTATACATTCCCGGGTGCACCTGCAAGTACACCCGACCAACAGGATTATGTTGAAAATCAAACACTTGCTGGCCAGCGTGGCGCTGATTGTCACGGCCTGCGGAACCAAGGCCCCCGCACCAAAGAGCGTAGATTCCCTCAAGAGCCCGGACGGCAGGCTTGAGGCGCAGTTCCTCCTTGCCGAAGACGGCACCCCCGCCTACACCCTTACCTTTGACGGGAAGGATGTGATCAAGCCTTCCAAGTTGGGTTACAAGCTTGTGGGCGGAAAAGAGCTTACAAGCGGCTTCAAGCTGGAAGGCACGGAGCATGGCGCCATTGACGAAACCTGGGAGCCCGTATGGGGAGAGGAGAATGAAATCCGCAATAACGCCAGTGAGATGCTGGTGAAGCTCCGCAGGGAAGACGGCGTTGCCATGAACATCCGCTTCCGCCTTTACAACGACGGCCTTGGCTTCCGTTATGAGTTCCCCATGGAGAATTCCCTCACCTATTTCAAGGTGGCCGATGAAATTACCCAGTTTGCCCTCACCGGGGACCACACCGCATGGTGGATAGCAGGTGACTACGACACCCAGGAGTACAACTATACCCGCTCAAAGCTCTCCGAGATAAGGCGTTACAATGCTATGCCGCGCCCCTACAACGCCTCCCAGACCGTTGCTTCGGCAATGTCCGTGCAAACCGCCCTCCAGATGAAAACCGCCGATGGCCTGTACATCAACATCCATGAGGCCGAAGTCCTGGATTATCCCACCACCAACCTGGAGCTGGACGACAAGACCTTCACTTTCTCCACCCTCCTCACCCCGGATGCAGAGGGCGTGAAGGGACGTCTGCAGGCCCCCTGCAAGAGCCCATGGCGCACCGTGCAGGTGTGTGAGAAGGCTACGGACGTGCTGGCTTCCCGCCTCATCCTCAACCTCAACGAGCCCTGCGCCATTGAGGACGTGAGCTGGATCCACCCCGTGAAGTATATGGGCGTATGGTGGGAGATGATTACAGGCCGAACCCACTGGTCATATACCGCCGACTTCCCCTCTGTGCAGCTTGGCGTTACGGATTACTCCAAGGCCAAGCCCCACGGCCGTCATGGCGCCACCAACGAGAACGTGCGCATGTACATAGATTTTGCCGCCGAAAACGGCTTTGACGCCCTTCTCGTTGAAGGTTGGAACGAAGGTTTTGAAGACTGGTTCGGCCACCAGAAAGACTATGTGTTTGACTTTGTCACGCCTTACCCGGATTTTGACCTTCCCGCCCTCAACGAGTATGCCCACTCCAAAGGAATACGCCTCATCATGCACCATGAAAGCTCTTCGTCCACAGTGAACTATGAGCGCCACATGGAGGCTGCCTATGACCTCATGAACAAGTACGGCTACGACGCCGTCAAGAGCGGATACGTTGGAAACATCATCCCTTACGGAGAGCATCATTACAGCCAGCCGCTCATCAACCACTATCACTACGCTGTTGTCGAGGCCGCAAAGCACCATATAATGGTCAATGCCCACGAGGCGGTTCGGCCTACGGGTCTTTGCCGAACCTGGCCCAACATGATTGGCAACGAGAGCGCAATGGGCACTGAGTTCCGCATGGACATCAACCCCGGCCATAGCGCCATCCTGCCCTTCACGCGCCTTCAGGGCGGCCCCATGGACTACACTCCCGGCATCTTCGAGCAGGATATGTCCATTACCGCTCCTGGCCAGACCGGCAAGATGCGCCACACTATCGGCAACCAGATCGGCCTGTACGTGACCTTCTATAGCTCGCTCCAGATGGCCGCAGACCTTCCCCAGAACTACTCCCGCTTCATGGACGCCTTCCAGTTCATAAAGGACGTGGCCGTAGACTGGGACAAGAGCCTGTATCTCATGGCCGAACCCGGCGAGTACATTGTGACGGCCCGTCATCCCAACTACAAGACCCTGAATTCCGGCAGGCTCAAGGGCACTTCCGGCGCCTATGACTTCACCCATCCCGGCGGCGTTGAGAAGGATGTATGGTTTGTCGGCGGCATCACCGGCGAAAACGCCAAGGAGGTGGAAATCTCCCTGGATTTCCTGAAACCCGGCGTGGTGTATGAGGCAACCCTCTATGCCGATGCACCTGATGCCGATTATGAAACCAATCCCCAGGCCTACGAAATCAGCCACCACCTCCTTTCGGCCGACAGCACCCTCAAGGTGTGGATGGCCAGAAGCGGCGGTTTCGGCCTTAGCCTTAGAGAAAAATAATGGAGACACTACAGATTACACTGGCCCCTTCCGGGGAGAAGATTAACGTGGAGGCAGGGAGCACCCTTGCCTCCATAGCCCCTAAAACTGTTACGGACCCCAGGACCGGGAAGGAATATCCGGTCCTTGCAATGCTTGTGGACCACCTCCTGAAGCCGCTGGATTTCCCCATGTTCTACCCTCATACGGTGGAGTTTATCGGCTATAATCATCCGGAAGGAAGGCGCACATACCTGAGGTCCCTCAGTTTTTTGGCGCAGGCGGCCGTGAGGCATCTGTATCCGGAGCGCATATTCAAGATCAACCACTCCCTTCCCAGCGGCCTTTACTGCAAGTTCCGCGGAGACCGCATTACGGACGACCAGATAATGGCCGTGAGGGAGGAGATGCGCCGCCTGGTGGCCCTGGACATCCCTTTTACGCACGCCAAGATGATTTCGGCCGATGCCGAAGCCCTCTTCGAGTCCCAGAACCAGAAGCTTAAGGCGGGGCTGCAGAAGTCGCTGGGGCGTCCGTTCTGCACCGTTTACAGGATGGGCGATGTGGCCGACAATTTCTACGGCCCGCTGGTGGCGTCGACTGGTGTGCTGAAGGTCTTCGACCTTATGCCGTTCCACCACGGATTCTGCCTCCAGTATCCTTCGGACGAGGACATTACGCGCCCCATTGCCAGGCAGAAGCAGATGAAACTGACAACCACCTTGAAAGAGTACGGCTACTGGTGCAAGACCACGGGAATAGTGAGCGTGGGCGCGCTTAACCAGAGGCTTCTTTCCGGCGGCGCAGTAAGTCTCATAAACCTTTGCGAAGCCCGTCAGGAAAGGGCTTATGCCGAACTTGCCGACAAAATTTACGCAGAGCGCGACCATGTGAAGATAGTGTTCCTGGCCGGGCCGTCTTCCAGCGGTAAAACGTCATCGTCCCTCCGCGTTGCCCAGCAGCTTAAGGTGCTGGGAATGAACCCCAAGGTTATAGAGCTTGACAACTACTTTGTGGAGCGCGAAAGAACGCCTCTGGACGCGGATGGCAACTACGACTTCGAGGCCCTTGAGGCCATGGACCTGAAGCTTCTGGAGAAGCACCTCAACGCGCTTCTTGCAGGTGAGGAAGTGGAAATCCCGCGCTATGATTTCAAGGAGGGACGGCCGTTCTTCGAGGGCAACATGATGCACCTTGAAGAGAACGACATCCTTGTGATGGAAGGCATACACGCCCTTGATCCGGAAATGGTTCCGGGTGTAGACCAGAGCAGGATTTTCCGCATTTATGCTTCGGCCCTCACGTCCCTTAAACTGGACGAGAACTGCTGCATTTCCACAACGGACAACAGGCTCCTCAGGCGTATGGTGAGGGACAACCGTGTGCGCGGAATTACCCCGGAAGACACCATCATGCGCTGGCCTTCGGTCCGCCGCGGTGAAGGGAAGTACATTTTCCCTTTCCAGGAGAATGCCGATGCCCAGTTCAACACGGCCCTGCTGTATGAGCTCCCGCTGCTCCGGTACTACGCCGAACCTCTCCTCAGACGCATCCTGCCGTCTTCGGCCGCCTACCCTGAGGCCTGCCGCCTCCTGAAGTTCCTGGACTACATAGTTCCGCTTCAGCCCGCAGAGATTTCGGCCATTCCGCCCACCTCAATCCTTCGCGAGTTTATAGGGGGACAGACGTTGTAAACCAGCATGTTAAAACCTAAAACCGCCTGTTGTCATGAAACCCACCATTGCCCGTCGGCTTGAATTGCAGAGGGAGCATAAGCCCAATCCTGTCATCTATACCATCCTGTATGGTGTAGTGGAGGTGTTGAAAGCCCGTCTCCATACCAAATTCACGTTCAAGGTGCATCCCGGAAAAGACAAGGAGCCCTTTGTCCTTGTGAGCAACCATGCCTCCCGCAACGACTACGTGTTCACCGCGCCCGCAGTATGGCCTCACAGGCTTAACTATGTGGTCGGGTACAATGAGTTCTTCCGTTTTCCAAATTCGCTGCTCCTTAAGTTTGCCCAGGTTATCCCCAAGCGGAATTTCGTTCCGGACGTCCATACCATTCAGTCCGTGATGCGCATTATCCGCAGTGGCGGGCACGTGATGTTCATGCCGGAGGGCATGAGTTCCATAACCGGAATGTGCCAGCCCGTAATGCCCGGAACCGGAAAACTCCTCAAAAAACTGGGCGTTACGGTATACTACACCAAGATTTCCGGCGGCTATCTCACATACACCAAGCATTGCCTGGACGAGCGCATAGGAAAAACGGAAGTAGTGGTGGACAGGATGTTCACAAAGGAGGAGGTTGCCGAATTGTCGGAGACTGAGATAGAAGACCGCATGAACCGGCTTCTGGCCCACGACGACTATATGTGGAATGCCCGTGAACACAACGTATTTGCAGGCAAGGGCCTGATGGCAAAGCGCCTTGACACCCTTCTTTACATGTGCCCCAAATGCGGCGGCATGTACAAGATGTCCTGCGAGGGCAATGCCATGACCTGCACGGCCTGCGGTAACAAGATAGTAATCGGCGAAGACTACTCAATAAAACCCGCCTCCGAAGGCTCCGTCTGCCCTCCCATTGTCACCGACTGGACCATAATGGAAAGGGAAAGGGCCGCCAAAGACGTAAAGGCCGAAGGCTTCAGTTTCTCCGACAAAGTCAAAGTTGGAATGCTGCCTGATTACAAGTACCTTACCGGCGACAACACATCCGAAATCTGCGGGGAAGGCACGCTTACCCTTGATAAGGAAGGCCTCCATTTCAAAGGTACCATAAAGGGGGCCGAAACAGCATTTGACATCCCAATCGCCCAGCTGCCTACATTCGGCATGTGCACGGACATTTCCCGTTTCTACACCTTTATGGACGGGGTTTTCCATGAGTTCTATCCGGAACGCGGAGAGGTTCTCCGCTGGGACCACCTCACGGAAGAAATGCACCGCGCCCAGGGCGGAAAATGGCAGAATACACCATACAGGGATTAATCTTGGAATTGTATTGAAATGAAAGTAGGTATCATAGGCGCCGGCCACATTGCCGAAAAAGCGGCCTCAACGCTGGCCGCCATGGAGGACATGGAATGCATTGCAATAGGCTCACGCTCATTGGAAAAGGCCCGGGACTTCGCCTCCAGGTTCGGGATAGATAGGGCATACGGCTCCTATGCCGAACTTCTTGCCGACCCGGACGTTGAACTTGTCTACATTGCAACGCCGCACTCGCATCACTTTGCGGTAACACGTGACGCCATCCTTGCCGGGAAACCGTGCCTTGTGGAGAAGTCCTTCATGCTTAACGCCACGGAGGCTGCGGGGATAATAGGCCTCGCACGCGAAAAGGGAGTTTTTGTGGCCGAAGCCATGTGGACACGGTATATGCCGGTGCGTGCAATGGCACTGGAACTGCTGGAGTCCGGCATTATTGGGAAGCCCGTAACTCTTTCGGCCTCACTTTCTTACAATGTCTCTGACAAGGAGCGCGTCCTGAGCCCGGATCTTGGCGGCGGGGCGCTTCTGGACCTTGGCGTGTATGTCCTTAATTTTGTAAGGATGTACTGCGGCAGCCCAATTCGGGATCTCAGCACCACCTGCATCAAGGCTCCCACCGGGGTGGATGCCTCTGAAGCGATAACCTTCATTCATGAAGACGGAACGCTGTCTTCCGTGCAGGCATCGGCCTTCTCACAGGGAGAAAACTTTGGCGTAATTGCCGGCACCACTGGTTATCTGGAGTTCGACGACCTTATCAATCCAACGCACATAAAGGTTTGCCGCAAGCGCCATGTTGTGGAACAGGAAATACCTGTGCCGCAGCAGATTACGGGTTTCGAATACCAGTTCCGCGCCTGCCGTGACGCCATTGCCGCCGGCCTTCCGGAACCTCCCCAGATGCCTCACGCCGAAACCCTCTATATCATGCACCTCATGGACCGCCTCCGCGCCCAGTGGGGCGTCCGCTTCCCCGGGGATTAGCGCCCGGCCACAAAAACGGGCAAAAACGTGGACGAGCGGGGCAAAAACGACGGTTCGGCCACAAAAACGGGCAAAAACGTGGACGAAAAGAAGATGCCCGGTCAAAGCCGGGTATGACGTGTGCCGTTAAAGCGGGTGGGGTAGGCGCCGAAGTTGAGGCTGAAGGAAAGATTGCCGTCCTCCAGGGTGCCGCTCAAATCAGTTACGTTGTACTTAGGGTACTCGCCGCCAAGGGCCAGGGGAACCACGTTGTTGCAGGAAAAGGAGTAGCCGTCAGGCCCTTCCGTAAGTGCCACGCCGGGAATTGTAACATCTATCCTCACCGGCATCTTCGGCACAAACTTGATCTTGTAAATGATGATGTCGGCCGAAGCCCCGTCTTCGGAGGGGAGAAAGGCAACCTGGATATCCGGGTTGTCCACAACGCCGCCTTCATAATCCACGGACACGGTTCCAAGGTATATGTCCTGGGGTGGAAGTTCAGAGGGTTGAGGGGTTTTGTGGCATGAGGCAAGGCCAAGGATGGCTATGGCAAGTGCGATCAGTTTTCTCATAATACGGATATTTTAACGCCAAGGGTGATTATGGCGGGCTTTGACTCCTGGAAGAATTCATTGCCCATGGATTTGAAATAGAATGCGCGGTAGCGGGTGCCGGTGAGGTTTTCTCCCTTCAGGTACAGCTGAGCCCGGCCGAAATCGTACTGCGCCAGCGCCCCCAGGGTAAGGTAAAACGGCTCCCAAAGTGTGTTGGCCTCGTTCCAGGCTATCGGCCCAATGCCGCGGAGATGGGCCTCCAACATGAATCGGCCTATGGAGTAGGCGGCCGAAACGAAGAGCGTGTGCTCCGGGGAATAGGGGATGCGGTTGCCGTCGTAGATGGCATTTCCGTCGTTGAAACTCACAAAGCGCGCGTTGTTCCAGCCCCAGGAGGCGTGCCCAAGGAAGCCGCCGCGCTCATACGAGAGTTGCGCTTCCACCCCGTAGCTGCGGCTTCGGCCCGCGTTTGTCATCATGCGGCCGGTGGTCATGCCCGGAGGGAAGACGGTGAGCTGCTGGTTGAAGGCTTCGGCCAAGAATACCGTGGCTTCGGCCCTGAGGTGCTTGCCGTGATAGGCGGCCCCGGCCTCGAAGTTCCAAAGTTCCTCCGGCTGATACTCCGTGTTGCCCGCCACCGCGGAAACCATGGGGCGGTCCAGGTACACGCCGAGGTCGGCCATGAGACCGTTCATCATGCGGTTCTGGAGGATGTCGGAGAAGATTTGGGTGTTGAAGCCTCCGGCCCTGTAACCTTTTGTGACTGAGGCCGATGCGCTCCAGTTTTCGGGGAATGTGTACCTGGCCGAAAGCTTGGGCAGGACCTGGAAGACGCCATGGGGGATTGTGCCCGTGTAGGTGTCCTTGAAGGGCTTTGCGGCTGCCATGAAAGGTACCATGCGGTAGCTGAGGGCCGCCGAGCAGTCATAATCCATAGAGGCGCCCTCGTAGTCAAGCCTGAGCCCGACGGTGAGGGTCCATCGGCCGAAAGTGAACACGGATTCATGGAAAAGCGCCGCGTTCCAGGAGAGGATTGTGAAGCGGCTGTCCACGGGGAATTCGGCATCAGGGATTTCCAGATAGCCGATGTCGTCCGGGATCCCGCCGTTGGCTCCGGCAAGGACGAGGGACTCGATGCCGCCACGCTTGAAAAGCACCGGGGCAAGCATACGGTTGGCCTTGAAAAAGCCGAAAACCCCCGTTACGGGCCTCCAGTGCGCGAATTTCCGGGCGGGGCGCACGATAGCC
>JAFVDC010000116.1 GCA_017478685.1 Bacteroidales bacterium
AAGGGTGCCCTGAATGCCGAAGGTGGGCTTCCGCTGAGGAAGGATGGTCTCATCAAAGCCGAAATAATCCAGCAGTTCCCTTGAAGGGGCGTTTGTCTTGAAATCCCAGAAAATGCCTTCGGAGAGGCCGCTCACAGTTGTGCAGACATTGCCAGTGAGGCGCATTGCGACATAGTCTCCGGGAAGCATTATCTTCCAGATGCGATCATATAATGCGGGCTCGTTCTCCTTCACCCAGGCCAGCTTTGCGGCGGTGAAATTACCGGGGGAATTCAGCAGATGCTCCAGGCAGAAATCCTGTCCCAGGGCCTCTGCGGCGGCGTTTCCATAAGGGACGGCCCTGGAGTCGCACCATATTATGGAAGGCCTCAGGACATTCATGTCCTTGTCCACGCACACAAGTCCGTGCATCTGGTATGAAATGCCGATTGCCTTGATGTCACGGGCGCCGTACCCGGCATCCTTAAGCTGGTGAAGGACATCGGCCGTAGCAAGCTTGAGGTTTCCAAGCCACATGGCGGGGTCTTGCTCTGCCCAGCCGGGCTGTCTTGAGATGATGGGGGCTTCCTTTTCCGGATAGAAAGCAGTGGCCAGGCACTTGCCAGTAAGGGCGTCTACCAGCGACGCCTTTACTGAAGAGCTGCCGATATCATAGCCTAATAGGATCATATGTCGGGGTGATGTGACTCGAACACACGACCCTCTGGTCCCAAACCAGATGCGCTAGCCAACTGCGCCACACCCCGATTGAGTATACAAAGATACTCTATTATAACGGTTTTTCCAAATAGCAGGGACTATCTTCCGCCGCCGCCGAAGCCGCCGCCGGAGAAGCCGCCGCCACCGCCGAAGGAGGAGTGGCCGCCGGTGCCGTTGATGTTGCCGGCCTTGGCAACAGCATTGCCGAAGGAGCGGGTGCTCATGTTGTTGGTCCAGAGAACCATGTAGGTGAAGGTGTTGGAGTCCATGCCGGTGCTGCGGGCAACCTCCTCATAGATGGCAGGATAAAGCTTTTTGAACTGCTTGGCTACTTTCTCCGCTATGCCGAATAGCTGGGCGTACACCAGGTAATCCTTCCAGAGGCCAACCTCGGCGGAACCTCTTTCTCCGCTCATGGTAAAGTCCTTGAGGAAGTTACGGAACTCTATGAGGTGGCAGGCCTGCTGCTGGCCCTCCGTTGTGCAGGTGCCCTCCGTGAGGAAGTAGCCCTTGTCACGGAACCAGGTTTTGCCGCGCGCCACGGCGCGGTCGGGCCAGGCTGTCATCTTCTTGTAGTTCTTTGTGGACCACTTCTCAAACTCGTTCTTTTCCAGGAGTTTGTTCTCTCCGGCGGCGCTGAGGGCCCACTGGAAGAGGTCTTCCTCGACGTCGTCCATGCTGGCGGTATCGGCCTCAAAAAGGAGGTTCACGCGTTTGTCGGACTTAGGGTCCGGCTGCACCTTGAGTTTTCCGTCCATGATCCAGCGAAGGAAAAACGCTCCTATGATATTTTGGGCGGGGACGCTGCTTCCAAAACGGCCTCCTTTTGCAAGGAGATATTCCGCGGCAAAGAGGTTCCCCTCCAGCGGCACGTCCCTGTACCAGCCGTCGATTTTGGTTTTGCCGAAGATGGACTTTTTCCACTTGTACCCAAGGGCCGAAGCTATAGCAACGTAAACCGCCAGGAAGATGCCACCAAGGAAAACGAGGGCAAAACCCAGCAGGAACCACTTTTCCGCGGGGTCTTCCTCTCCGTAGGAGCTGTCTTCAAGGGCCCTGTCTATGAGATTCTGCACGGGGCCGTCTTTCACAACCGTGGGCTGGAAAATGCCCTTTTCAAACTTCACAAGGGTGATGAGCTTGGAGCTGTAACCCATGGACTCGGAGGTTTCGGCCACAACCTTTCCACCAACCACATTGATGTCTCCGTAAAAGCCGAAGGCCCATACGCGGGTATTGTCGTAGGTCCAGGAGGGGCAGTCGAAGGCGGGATAGATGGTGACCCTGGCGTGCTGCGGGGCATCCGGCATGCCGGGGTTCACGAACATGAAGTTGAAGGCGTCGGCATCGTCGTATGCCTGCACAAGGCCTGTGAGCGTGAATGTCACCTCCCAGATGTGGTCTCCGGATTCTCCGAGGCCCCAGCAGAGTTCGGCCCCGCCACGCTTTCTGACAATTCCGCACTTTCCGGTTTTCCAGCTGCGGGAGCGGTCTACGTCCCAGCCATCCCCAAGGCTCTGCATGGGAACGCCGTTGTCCTTTACGCTGAGTGAGCCGATGGTCATGGGACCAAGGTTCTCTACCGGCAGGTACCACTCAGTGTTTTCCGGGCCCACAAACATGCTCCAGCGCTGGGTGACCACCGCGCTGCCGTCTGCATTGACGGCCACGCTTATGTCAAGGTCCTTAACCTCATGGGCCGCTGCCGCAGCGCAGAGCGCCGCAGCAGCAACAAGTGCCAAAAGTCTTTTCATCTAGATTTCCGGATAATCTTTCTTGGAAACGTCGTCGGCAAGGTAATCACGCTTTGCAAAGCCAAGGATACCGGCAACCAGGGAGGTGGGGAATACGCGAACCTGCTGGTTGAACATGGTTACGGTGTCGTTGAAGGTCATGCGGGCAAGGCGGACATTTTCTTCATAGTCCTTGATGTCCTTCATGGTCTGCTGGTAGTTGGCGCTGGCCTTGAGGTCCGGGTAGGCTTCGGCCACGGCAATGAGCTTGGCTCCGATTGCGGCAAGGGCTTCCTCGTTGGCGTTGATGTCGGCTGCGGTGGGATTGGGAGAAGAGACAATTTTTCTTTCCTTCACAATCTTCTCAAGGGTGTCGGCCTCATAGGAAGCGTACTCCCTGGTGAGCTTGATGAGGGCCTTGAGGGCATCGAAACGGCTGATCTGCTGGACGTTGATCTGCTTCAGGGCATTGTTGCATTTTTCGTCGCTTTTGACAAGGCGGTTTTGTACGCCGATAACCCAGATTACCAGGATGGCCAGAACGGCAAGAACAATTGCTAGAGTCATAGTACATTAAGTTTTATTATGCGAATATACAAAAAAATATATAATTTTGTGATTAAGAAATAACTACGTATCAGTATGAAAACCAACCAAGATTACAAGAACGCCGCCCTCGCAGCCCTTCGCGGCAACTGGGGAAAGGCCGTAGTGGCAACCCTCATTTACGTGCTTCTCATATCCCTGATAACGGGTCCCACAATATACACCACCACCCAAATGCAGTCCCAGCTCACGGAACTTGCAGCAACTCATCCCACCGGCTATCAGGCTGCAGCCCTTATAACATCGCCGGAATTCGTTGCCCTTCAGGCGCAGTCTACGCGCGCCAGCGGCATCTCCACCCTCCTGCAGTTCCTTGTGATGATGCCTCTGTCCCTGGGTTTTCTCAACGCCTGCAGAAGGCTCCTTGTCGCCGGAGACAACAATTTCATTTCCAATACCTTCCGCATTGGTTTCGGCAATTACTGGCACAAGGTGTGGGGCATGCTCCTCATGAGCATTCTCGTTTTCCTGTGGTCCCTACTTCTCATTATCCCGGGCATCATCAAATGGTTCTCCTATGCCATGACCCCTTTCATCCTTGAGGAGAATCCGGAGCTCAGCGCCACGGAAGCCATCCACCGCAGCCGCATGATGATGCGCGGCCACAAGTTCGACCTTTTCTACCTCTACCTCAGCTTCATCGGCTGGTTCCTCCTGTGCCTCCTCACCGCCGGAATCGGCTTCTTGTGGCTGGCTCCCTACGTAGACACCGCCCTTGCCTCCTTCTACGAGGACGTCAAGGCCGACTACGCCCTCAACGGCGGGCTGGACTAGCGCATTGTCGCAGGTCAGCGGCGATACCGTCGCAGGTCTGCATTTTTGCGCCGAACTGCGACGCAAATCGGCCATAGGACGCAAAAACCGTCGCAGGTCAGGCATTTTTTGCAGACCTGCGACATTTCGTACCACCACCTGCTACGATTTCCACTAGCACCTGCTACAGCACGTCCTTCAAATACGGGCCGGTGACGGAGCGAGGATCCTTGGAAAGCTGCTCCGGGGTGCCTTCGGCCACAATGAGGCCGCCGCGACGGCCGCCTTCCGGGCCCATGTCAAAGAGGTAGTCTACGCTCTTCAGGACATCCAGGTTGTGTTCTATGATAATGATGGTGTTTCCGGCATCTACCAGCCTCTGGAGTACGCCAAGGAGCACTTTTATGTCTTCAAAGTGAAGGCCGGTAGTGGGCTCGTCAAGGATGTAGAGGGTGCTCCCGGTAGAGGGGCGAGAGAGTTCGGCCGCAAGTTTCATTCGCTGGCTCTCGCCGCCGGAAAGGGTGACGGCGCTCTGGCCAAGGCGGACATATCCAAGGCCCACGTCCAGCATGGCCTTGAGCTTGGCGGCAATACGAAGGACGGGCTTGAAGAATTCGTAGGCCTCGGAGATGGACATCTCCAGGATGTCGTTGATGTTCTTTCCCTTGTAGCGCACGGCCAGGGTGTCTTCGTTGTAACGCCTGCCGCCGCAGGTTTCGCAGGGGACGTGCACGGAGGGCAGGAAGTTCATCTCTATCACCTTGATGCCTGCGCCCTTGCAGTCTTCGCAGCGGCCGCCGGGGACGTTGAAGGAGAACCGGCCGGCCTTGTAGCCGCGTACCTTTGCGTCCTGCGTCTCTTCAAAGAGCTGCCGGATGTCGCTGAAAACGGC
>JAFVDC010000117.1 GCA_017478685.1 Bacteroidales bacterium
CATGGCCGACCATCAGCACGAACCCAACTGCAATGAACTCTGGCTGTACTACTGCAATGTAATCAACTGGGTGAAGACCATCTTCCCCACCTACCGCAAGGAGATGAAGGGCCTTCCCTGGGGTGAGTTGTTCAATGAATTCGGAGCCAAACCACTGGATACGGCCGCCCTTGAGAAACAGGTGGCCGAACTGATGCAAGATACCGAGGTTCAAAAGAAGTCCGGCGTCTACCAGTACGTTCTTACCGGCAATGAGAAGTACCTTAATCTTCGTACCTTCGACGACACTGTGAAGCGAGAAGTCTATGAGCGCCAGGGCGGCATCTGCCCCCACTGCGTTAAGGAGCACCGGGAGAAGACACACTGGGAAATTGATGAGATGGAAGCCGACCACATCACTCCCTGGGTGGAAGGCGGCAAAACTGTTGCCGAGAATTGCCAACTGCTGTGCGTAGAGCATAATCGGCGCAAGAGCAGCAAATAACAAAACGGCAATGCATTCTCTGGGCGAGGTTGGATTTTAGGGAGCCAGCCACGCCCGGGGAAAGGGGCCCAGGAGTGGTTCTGGGGCATAATTGGTGGGCGAGGTTGGCGAGGAAAAAACCAGCCTCGCCCAAATGTGCTACCAACCTCGCCCGTAGACGAGGATTTGCTCTTTCCGGGAAATGTTGTTAACTTAGGGCAAAACTAATTGAAGATGAGAAGACTGATTTCCCTTCTGCCGTTCCTTGGCTGCATAGCCTGCGCCGGGGGCAATTACAGCAACCTGACAACTGCGGAATTTGCTACCGCCATAAAGGGCGGAGAGTACGCTGTGATAGACGTCCGCACCCCCGAAGAATACGCCGCAGGGCACCTCAGGGATGCATCAAATGTGAACTGGTTCGCCTCCGACTTTATGGATCAGGTGGCCAAGGCCTACCCCAAGGGCACATCCCTCGCTGTTTACTGCCGGAGCGGCAAGCGAAGCGCAGCCGCGGCGGCAAAACTCTCCAAGGCCGGCTACAAGGTAAGTAATATGCTGGGCGGATACCTTGCCTGGACTGAGGAGAACAGGCCCGTAACCACCTACGCCGTGGAAACGTTCATAACTCCCACCGGCACCCCGGTAGCCATTACCCTCATAAAACACGGCACCCTTGCCATCTCCTACAAAGGCCTCTCCTTCCACATAGACCCCGTGAGCGGCCTTGGAAAGCCAACGGACTATTCTTCGGAGTTCACTCCGGCCGATGCAATCCTTGTCACCCATGAGCACGGAGACCACTTTGACGCGGAGGCGATAACCGCGCTTTCTGCACCCGGTACCCTGGTTGTAACCAACCCCCGCTGCGCCGAAATGCTTGGCCGCGGCACGGCCCTTTCGAACGGCAACACCGCCGAACTTCCCGGAGGGATCGGCCTTACAGCCGTACCTGCCTACAACTACACCGAAGGCCGCACGATGTTCCATCCCAAGGGCCGCGACAACGGCTTTGTGCTGGATTTTGAAGGCCTCCTTGTCTATATTGCGGGAGACACGGAAGACATCCCTGAAATGGCTGCCCTGAAAGACATCTCCGTTGCCTTCCTCCCCGTGAACCAGCCCTACACCATGACCGTGGAGCAGTGCGTGAATGCGGCTAAGGTTATCGGCCCTAAGGTCCTCATACCTTACCATTTCTCCCAGACTGACTTGTCCGGTCTTCCGGCCCTTCTTCCCGGCATTGACGTGCGGCTGAGGGATATGCAGTGATGAATCACCTTGGAGAAATAATCTCGCTTGTGGTGGCGGCGTCCTGGACCATCACCGCCTGGTTTGCCGCAAAGGCCAGCCAAAGGGTGGGTGCAATGGTAACAAACGTGCTCAGGCTGGTTATGGCCACGGTTGTACTGGCCGTTTTGTTGTGGGTTACCATCGGCCGGCCGTATCCTGTTTATGCAGACGGCAACACCTGGCTGTGGCTGGGACTTTCGGCCCTGGTGGGTTATGTCTTCGGGGACTACTGCCTGTTTAACTGCTACCTCTACATAGGCCCAAGGTTCGGGCAGCTTCTTATGACCCTGGCCCCGCCCATGGCCGCAATCGCCGGCTGGATAATGCTTGGCGAAACCCTCAGCTGGACCTCCATCCTTGCCATGGCCGTGACCCTGGCCGGTATCGGCATTTCTATCATGAGCCGCGACAGCGGGCATCACTTCAAGTTGGATCTGCCCCTCAAAGGCGTCCTGCTGGGGATTGGCGCCGGAATCGGGCAGGGCGTGGGACTGGTTCTCAGCAAGATAGGCATGCAGTTTTATGCCGAAGCTATCCCCTCCAACGCCCCTTCGGCCATGGAAGCCATGCTGCCGTTTGCTTCAACCATGATGCGCGCAATCATCGGCGGCGCGGGCTTCCTTGCCATCCTTCTCCTGCAAAAGGACTTCGGCAAGCTTCGGAGCGCCGTAAAAGACCCTGTGGCAATGAAATACGCCAGCGTCATCACGCTCTTCGGCCCGGTCCTGGGCGTGTCCCTGTCCCTTATGGCTGTGCGCTATGCCAACGCCGGAATAGCCTCCACCCTTATGGCCCTCACCCCGGTATTTATCATATTCCCGGAGGTGCTCATAGAGGGCAAACGCATCCGCTTCAAAGAAATAGCGGGCCTTGCTGTGAGCATCGCCGGCGTGGCGCTCTTTTTTCTGCTGTAGGGATTTTGCTATCTTTGCATCATGAAACGCACGCAGCATCACGGGACGGCACTTATCACCGGCGGAAGCTCGGGGATAGGACTGGAGTACGCCAGGCAGCTTTCGGCCTTGGGGTACAGCCTTGTGCTTGTGAGTAACCGGGCCGAAGAACTTGTCGCTGCCTCGGAGTCTTTCCCCGGGGCGCAGACGGTTTGCATGGACTTGGCGGAGCACGGCGCGGCATCCAAACTTATGGCATGGTGCGGCGCTAAAGGCATTGACCCTGAAGTCCTTGTGAACAACGCCGGAATGTTTTTCATGGAGTACCTGAGCCCGGAGAACCTCCCTAAAGCCCAGGCCATGCTGGCCCTTCACACGGAAACCGTGACGGAACTTTGCATCCTCATGGGCGCTCGAATGAAAGAGCGTGGCCGTGGCTACATACTCAACATGTCGTCCATGACCGCCCGTATCCCGGCGCCCGGAATAGCCATTTATTCGGCCACAAAAGCCTATCTGAAGAGCTTCGGCCGAAGTTTTTCCTATGAAATGAGGCCCTTTGGCGTGAAGGTGACAACCGTCTGTCCGTCCGCGATAGACACCGGCCTGTATCCGCTTCCGGAACGGCTCAGGGGATTCCTTAAAGCAATTGGCATAATCCGAAGCCCTCAGTGGCTTGTGCGCCGTGCCCTCAGGGCCATGTTCCGTGGCCGAAGAGTGCTCTCCCCGGGCCTTATGAACTTTTTCCTCCCGATTCTTATTGCCGTTCTGCCATCGGCCTTAATTGACCGCCTTGGGATGCGCTGGATAAACCGCTGAGCTCCGGGATAGCCGAAATTTCCTCGAAGCGGTCAATTATGTGATGCGCTCCGGCGGCCTTCAGTGCCTCCCTTGAAGAATTGCCGAAGGTGACTCCGCAGGTGAATGCCCCGGCGCCAAGGCCCATCTGAATGTCCACGGGCATGTCTCCCACAACAAGGGCTTCAGAGCCGTTCATGCCGAAGTGCTCCAGGGTCTTGAGCACCGGCTCCGGGTTGGGCTTTGCGTGCGTAACATCTTCGGCCCCAAGCACATAGGAGAAATGCTGCGCTATGCCCATTCCACGGAGGAAAGTATTGAGGGAATCGGTTTCTCGAGAGGATGCTACTGTAAGGATGCACCCGCGGGAGTGCAGGGAAGCCAGAGTTTCCTTCACTCCGGGGAACAGGGCAGGGATTATGGTATGCTCATATTGGGCGAAAACCTCCCGGTAAGTCTTGAACCACAAGGGGATATCGGCCTCCGGGATACCGGGGTTCATCTCCCTGATTCCGTCCCTCAGGGGTATGCCGATGGTGGCAATGATGGCGCTGTCCGGGATAACAGGTGCGCCCATCCTGCGGCGGGTCTCGTGGTTACACTTTAGTATGAGTTCCAGGGTGTCCCCCAGCGTTCCGTCAAAATCGAAGACAACGAGTTTAATCATGATGCAAAGATACGAGTTTTCTTTTGTATATTTGCGCATGATTATCCGCCGCGCTAATACAGAGGATGTTACGGCCATAATGGAGGTCCTGGAGGCCGCCAAGGGCATCATGCGTGCATCCGGCAACGCCTTCCAGTGGGTAAACGGCTATCCTTCCAGGGAGGTTATTGGGGCCGATATCGCCGGCGGTTTCGGCCATGTTGTCATAGATGCCGCCGCCGTGGTGGGCTATTTCGCGTTCATTCCGTCACCGGAGCCAACCTATAGCTTTATAGAAGGCGGCTCCTGGCTTGAAGACACGCTTCCGTACCATGTTGTGCACCGGATCGGGAGCCTTCCTTCGGCCCACGGGGTGTTCCGCGCCATCATGGACTGGTGCTTCTCGCATGAGCGTAATATCCGCATAGACACCCACCGTGACAACCACATAATGCAGCACTGTATAGAGAGTTACGGATTCACTTACTGCGGGATTATTTACCTTGAATCCGGTGATCCACGGCTTGCCTATCAGATGATAAAACCAAATGAGATATGAAAAAGATCTTTGTCCTGACTGTCCTTGCCGCTACGGTGGCGGTATCGGCTTTTGCACAGCCTAAACATCTTACGGTGAAGGAATTCCTGAAACTTTCCCCCAAAGATACCGCCTCCTACATTGTGAAAGGCGTGGTGGACAAGATTCGCAGTGCCTCCAGCGGCAGTTTTTACCTGAAAGACCGCACGGGTACAATGCTGGTTTACGGCATCCAGGACCCTTCAGACCCTTCGGCCACCATTAAGAAGATGGGCATAATGAGAGGCGACACCGTTGCCGTCCAGGGCAGGTTCCTCCTGTACGCCGGGCAAACCAAGGAAATGAAAGACGGCATTCTCCTTTCTAAGGCCGATGGCCCGGAGCACGGCAAAACCTTCCTGGAGCGCCTTGACAGGCAGCCAAGCTTCCAGGGGAAAGAGGGCGACGAGGGCGCCAAGGCCTTCTCCAAATGGGTCAACGAGCATGTAAAGCGCCTTGCAAACGGAGAGAAAGGCACAGTGGTGGTGGATTATGCGATAGGCCGTAACGGCAAAGTGCAGGAAGTGCAGGTAAAACGCGGCGCCACGCCTGCCCTTGACGCCGAAGCCGTGCGCGTAGTTAAAAGCGCCCCCAAGTGGAAACCCGCCAAATATGACGGCGTCCCCATCCGCGTCACGGCTTATGTTACAGTAGTATTTGATTGATTTTCAATTAATTTTGCTATATTTGCAAATAAGTGCCACATAAAAACACATCGCCATGAGTAACAGTAATCTTCTGGACGACCTTATGAAACTGAAATCGTCGTCGCCGCAACCACCTTCCAAACCCAAGTCCCCCGCAATTTCCCCGGATGCCAAGGCCGAGTTCGACAAGTGGAAACAGTGCTGTGAGGACAAGGCGTATGAGGAGGGAGTGCCTCATCTTCTGAAAGCCGCAGATGGCGGTTATCCGCCCGCTCAAAGCGATATGGCTTTTCAGCTTTTCAAAGGCCGGCTCATTCCTAACGACATAATGAAGGCCGAACAATATGCGCGGGCTGGCGCCGTGCAGGGACATGACGGCTGTCAGCTATGGCTGGGCCAGATTCTCCGCCACAAAGGGCAGTTTGCCGAAGCTGTTGACTGGCTCACGAAATCGGCCGCCCAGGGCCAGGGGTGGTCGGCCTTCATCCTTGGAGAAATGTACGAAAAAGGTGAAGGCGTTCCCGCCAATTTGGATGAGGCTGTCCGCTGGTATAAAAATTCGGCCAGAACCACAAACGCTTACGGAAAAGACGCCAAGAAAGCGCTGGATCGTCTGGGGATCGCCGTATATGAGGAGGGAGAGTATATGGAGGCAGTTCTGAGCGTTCAGATAACGCCTGGCTTGAGCGTTGACGACTTTTACAACCATGGCCGCTTCTGGGACCACCTTCAGCAGCCGGATCGACTCGCCTACCTTATTGCCGCCGCCAACAACGGCCATCCGGAAGCTGCCAAAAAACTGTCAGATATCCTTGTGAGCGACGATGCCAAATCCTACGGATTCTATAGCCCTCAGGCATCGGCCCACTACTTCCAGCTTGCCAAGGACAATTTCAAGAAGTTGGCCGATGCCGGAGACGCCGAGGCTATGTCGGATTACGCATGGATGATAAAGGACGAGAACAATCCTCTGGCCATGCAGTATCTGGAGCGCGGTGCAAACATGGGCAATGATTCCTGCCAGCTGCATCTGGGCCGGATCTACTTGGATCGCCGGGTCTATGACAAGGCCATGTACTGGCTTACAAAGTCTGCAGAGCAGGGTCAGGGATGGGCTGCGCTCCTTGTGGGCCAAATGTATGAGAACGGAGAGGGCACAAGACGTGACATCTCCAAGGCCAAGTACTGGTATCAGGTATCTGTGGACTCCAAGAATTACTATGGTCAGTATGCCCAGGAATGCCTGGACCGTCTTGCTGCAACGGGCGGCGGCATTGACCTTGGTGCCATCGGAGATGCCGTTGATGAAATCAATGGTAAGCTCAGCGACATTGGTGACACCATCTCCAGCGGCCTCAAATCCCTGTTCGGCCGGTTCAAGAAATAGTTCTGGCGCTTAAGTTGCTTAAAATTAGACGCTTATAATTCCCCGGGTGCACCTGCAAGTGCACCCGAGTTTGCGTTATAGCTTGAATATCAACTATTTGCCGGCCAGGAAGGATATTGCTTTTTTTTAGCTATCTTTGCAAATAATGAACAAGGATGTTGTCATAATTCGCGGAGAATCTGTGGCCGATGTTGCCGCGGCGCTTGCCGGTGAGAGTGAGATTTTCATCGTGCATGACGCCAATGTGGCGGCTACGGCGGAGGTGGTAGCTTCTGCGCTGATAAGGCATGGCCAGGAGCGAGTGAAGGCGGTTATTGGCATAGAGACATCGGAGGAGCGGAAGACCATGGAAACGGCCGTAGGGCTGTGTGAGAGGCTTCTGGAGGCCGATGCCTCACGCCGGGCGCTGGTGCTTGCAATAGGCGGCGGCATTACCACGGACATCGCAGGGTTTTCGGCCAGTATGTATAAGCGCGGCATCCGCTATGCCAACATTCCCACAACGCTCCTTGCCCAGGTAGACGCCGCAATCGGTGGCAAAACAGGGGTTAACCTCCACGGCTACAAGAACATGCTGGGGGCCTTCCACATGCCCGAGTTCACGTTTTTGGCTCCGGATGCCCTTGCCGGCCTTTCCGCAAAGGAGGTTCGCTGCGGCCTTGCCGAAATGCTCAAGACCTTCCTCATCGGGGATGCCGATGCCTACGCCGCCGCCATTTCCCTTCTTTCCAGCAAGAAAAAGATGTCCGGCCTGAAGGATTTTGCGGTACGCGCGGCGGAAATCAAGGCCGAAATCGTGCGCCGGGACCCTCTGGAGCACGGAGAAAGGGCGGTCTTGAACCTTGGTCACACGTTCGGGCATGCCATTGAGCACTGCTCCGGCGGGCAGATCGCCCACGGAGAGGCCGTAGGGATGGGAATAATCCTTGCGGCAAAACTCTCGGAGGGCCTTGGCCTTGCCGAAAAAAGCCTTGCAGCACGCCTGAAGGCGGATTTTGAAAGCGCAGGCCTTGATGTAGAGTGCCCGTTCGGCATAAATGAACTTGCCGCGGCAATGAAAAAAGACAAGAAAGACGGGAAGTTCGTGCTCCTGAAGGGCATCGGGAACCCCGTTGTAATGGAAGTTTCAGGGGATGATCTGTGTAAGTGTACAAAATAAGGAACTATCTGAGATTCAGGAACTTTTGCAGGGGGTGGAAATGGCGGAAATCCGCTTGGACCGCTGCTCCCTCACGGAGGATGAAATAGATACCCTCTTCTCCCAGTCCGACGTCCCGCTCATAGCCACATGCCGCATGGCCGAAGAATCCGACGCACCCGCCATCCTTGAGCGCGCAATCAAGGCCGGCGCAAAGTATGTGGACCTTGAAATGGAGGCCCCGGCCGCGGTTGGCCGCCGCATAAGGCAGGCCTGCGAAGAATGGGGCACGGTGCTCATAAGGTCCTACCATAATTTCGAGTGCACGCCGCCTCTTCCGGTGCTGGAGTCCCTTGCCGAAAGAGCCCGCAGCTTTGGCGCAGAGATAGTAAAGGTTGCAGTAATGGCGGCCTCTGAGGCCGATTGGGGCGTTGTATCTGCCTTATACAACACCTTTGAAGCCGGTTCTCTGGTGGCATTCTGCATGGGAGAGGCCGGCCGGAAATCAAGGCTTGAGGCCCTCAAGTTCGGGGCCCCGTTCACCTACGCTTCCCTCACTGAAAACGACGCCACCGCACCCGGGCAGTGGACCTGGTCCAGCCTCCGGGAAGCCCTTTACGGAAACTTCCACTTTGTAGATGCCTCGGGCCTTCCCATGCCGTCTTCAAAGAGTTTTGCGCAAAGGGCAATTGTTGCAGCAGCGCTCGCTCACGGCGTGTCCCGCCTTAGCGGATATTCGGCCTGTGGGGATAATGAGAGCGCGATTTCCGTGGCACGGGCTCTTGGCGCACGCGTTACAATAAACGGAGCCGAGCTTGAAATTGAAGGCATTGGCGCCTCCAAGGGCTGCCTGAATCTCCAGGAACTCCACACGGGAGAGTCCGGACTCCTCACCAGGCTCATGGTTCCGCTTCTTTCAGTGCTTTCTCCGGCACCGGTCAGAGTGACGGGCGAAAAAACCCTTCTTGGGCGCCCTTTGACGGGGGCTCACGACATAATGGCGGCTTACGGAGTAAGGCTTTTCCCTGAAAGTAACACCTCTGTTACATCGGCACACCCCCAGGACCTTGCGGGTAACAAAGCTGTTACGGAAGCCAGGAAATCAGACTGTTATCTGCCCCTGAGCGTATCAGGGCCCATTATCCCCGGCAGGGCCGATATTTCCGGCCGCGGCGGAAGCCAGCTAATCTCCGGCCTTCTTGCGGCGCTGCCCCTTTCAGAGGGCAAATCCACCCTCTATGTCCATGAGCCCAAGAGCATCCCCTACCTCTTCATAACGGTGGACGTCCTCAAGAAATTCGGCATACGGATAGGCTCCGAAATGGAAGGCGGGGAAGATTTCCTGGAAACCCAGGACTGGAGCCTTTGCACCGGGCTCAATTTCCGGATAAAGGGCCCTCAAGCATATCAGGCGGCATCTTTTGCCATTGAAGGAGACTGGTCCGGCGCCGCTCCGTTCCTTGTTGCCGGCGCAGTTTTCGGCAAAGTGGAGGTTACCGGTCTTGACACCCATTCCCTTCAGGCCGACATCTCCATAATGGATATCCTTATGGAAGCCGGCGCCTCCATGAGTGAGCTGGAGGACGGAACCCTGCATGTTCAGCGCGCGCCCCTCAGCCCCTTCAGCGCAGATCTCAACAACTGCCCGGACCTTTTCCCAATTGTCTCCGTACTGGCGGCCTTCTGCCCCGGAGAAAGCCACCTCAAGGGCGTGGAAAGGCTCAGGCACAAGGAAACGGACCGCGCCGCCGCCATAGTGGAAATGCTTGAGGCAATGGGAGTTACGGTAAACACATTTGAAGACGAAATGACAATCGTCGGCATGGGACTGTCCCAGCGCATCGCCTCCGGAAACCTCCTTAAGGGCGGCCCGTTCCGCTCTCACGGAGACCACCGCATGGTGATGGCCCTGAAGGTTGCCTCCCTTGGCGCCGCAGAACCTGTTGAGATAGACGACACCGCCTGCGTCTCCAAATCTTTCCCTTCGTTCAATGAGATATTTGACAAGCTATGAATACTTTTGGTAACAAATTCAGAGTAAGCATCTTTGGAGAATCCCACGGCCCCGTTGTGGGAGTGACGCTGGACGGCGTATTGCCCGGAATGCCGCTATGCGAGGAAGATTTCACCCCGGACATTTCGCGCAGAAAGGCCGGTGCCCTTGGAACCACCCCAAGGACAGAGGCCGATGTCCCCGAAATCCTCTCCGGAGTATACGAGGGCCGCACCACGGGCGCTCCTCTCACCATTATTTTCCGCAATGAGAACACCAGGCCGGAAGACTATGAGCGCTTCCGGAAGCACCCCCGCCCGGGCCACGCAGACTTCACCGCAAACCTTCGCTTCGGCGGGTTCAACGACCCCCGCGGCGGCGGCCACTTCAGCGGCAGACTCACCCTGGGCATTGTTGCGGCAGGCGTCGTTGCCAAAAGAATGATGCATTTTGCGCAGTTCAGCGCCGCCCTCAAGGAAGTTGGCGGCATCGCCGAGCCCGAAAAATGGCCGGATGCCCTGAAAGCCGCCGCGGCCGAAGGCGACTCCCTTGGCGGAGTGGTGGAATGCGTGATAAACGGCCTTCCAATCGGCCTTGGAGAGCCTTTCTGGGACAGTGCCGAAAGCCTTCTCTCCCACGCCATGTTTGCAATTCCCGGCGTAAGGGGCGTTGAGTTCGGCGACGGCTTTGAGGCCGCCCGCATGAAGGGCTCTGAGCACATAGACCTGTTCCCGGAGCACAAGTGCTGCCACGGAGAACACGAAGGCGGTGAAGAGCACCACTGCTGCCACAACGAAGAACACGAGGACGGCGAGGAGCACCACTGCTGCGGCCGCCACAACCGTCCCCAGCCTCCTGTGACAAACCACGCCGGCGGCATCAACGGCGGCCTCACAAACGGCAATCCCGTTGTGTTCCGAGTTGCCTTCAAGCCAACCGCCAGCATAGCAAAAGCCGGAGTGGAAGGCCGCCACGACGTTTGCTTTGCCCTTCGCACTCCGGTTATAGTAGAAGCCATGGCCGCCATTGTGATGGTAGACCTGGCTCTGTAGCCTATTTCAGATACGGGTTGTACTTGTCAAAAGGAGTATAGCTCATCCAGTCAATCTCAAGCTCGTAGGGATACCGCGGAGCCTCAACGGACAGCGGGTTTGTCTCTACGGGCCAGTTGTTGGTGTGCCAGAAATTGAGCCTGTACTTGCTCTTGAGGCAGGGAACGCCGGTCTTGGAAGGCTGGTCCGGGAACACTTTCTTGCCCTTGTAGTCCCAAAGGATAATCTTCTTGCCGGTTTCCGGGTGCTCCATCCACCATACCATGCGGTCCGGGTACCAGTCCCAGCCGTAGGTGTAGAAGCGTGCCGAAGCATCGTAATCCGGGATGGCCTCAATGCGTGAAGGCTTGTTCTGGCGGCCCTTGAAAGCCGTATTGGGAACGCGGGTCACCGTGCCGTCCTTGTGGCGGACTTCGCTGCGCCAGATAGTCTCCAGGATTTCGCCGGTGGCCAGGTTGATTATTCGGCCCACCCTGTTGTGAGCCCCGCGCTTACCGGTCCATGTGCCCACGTAAATGATTCTGGGATCGGCGATAAGCCATTCAATGTCAATCTCGCTCTGGCCGAATTCCCTGTCGATGTTGTAGGTGAAATAGCCCACAACGGCACCAACATTCGGCTGGATCTCACGCGGATCCGGCACCTTGATACGGGCCGAATAGCTGCCATAGAACGTATAGTCCTTTGAGATGATCTCAGGGCCGCGGCCTGCTCCGGCAGGGTCTGCGGGGTCCATGCGGTAAAGCATCACCTCCGTTCCTTCCTCGGAAAGCGACGGATAGCCGGAAAAATAGCGGAAATCCTCTCCTGATGGCCTGTAGTTAAAGTCGAAGTACTCTGAAGACTCACCTGAGAAGTCTTCCTTGAAGGCTTTGTGGAAGCGAATCTCTTCCTGGCCGAAGGCCCATGCGCACAGCATCAGCCCAAGGCAAATGGTAATGCAGCGTTTCATTGTTCAGAGGGGGTATATTTAATCCAGTCTATTTCAAGTTCGTAGGGGTAGGCGGGGGCCGCAGTTCCGCTGGGGCAGAAGTACTTTAAACTCAGCTTCTGGGGGTCCTGGGGCACGTTTTCCGTAATGGAGCCAATCTCTTTGGCCGTTCCGGAAGCCGTAGCCTTTACCCACCGCGTGACTTTTTCGGCGCTCCAGTCTATGCCGAAAATGAAAAACTTTGAGGCGGAATTGTTTCCGGCCACTGTAGGAGACGCCAGGTCTATTCCAAGCGCCAGCTCCTCCGGACCGAATTCCACCCGCGCACCAAGTTTTGGCTGCACGGAAGTGATGTCCGGAAGCTTCATGCGCACGGAATAGCTTCCAAAGTGAACATAGTCCTTGGTGGTGATGGACGCCCCGTCCTTTGTGAGCCGTATCATCATGACGGTTTTCCCGCTTTCCGTAAACGACGGGAAGCCCGGGAAAAAGCGAAAATCGCCTCCGGAAGTATCCAGGACAAGGAAAGACGGCACTGTGGCGGCGTCAAATCCCTCGTCAAATGCCTCTGCAAGAGTCACCTCCACGGGAGGGTCCACGGTACCGGGATCTTCGCCGGGTTCCTCTCCAGGTTCTTCCTCCGGTTCCTTGGGGGCCGGCTTGGGCTCTGCCGGCAGCGGATATTTCCCACTGCTGCAGGAAAGTGCGGCCCCCATGGCCACCATTAACAATAAACGCTTAAAAATCATGTTCTTCCCTCCACTTGATGTTAATCTCATCGTAGGGCTCATACTTCATCCAGTCCACCTCCAGGCAGTAGGGATACTTGGGGGCCTCCTTTGAACGGGGATTGGTGTCCACAGACCAGTCATTGGTGTGCCAGAAGTTCATGAGGTATGTTGTGGGCGGCTGCGGAATGCCGGAGAAGTTGGGCGTAGTGCCCTTGTAGTCCCAAAGGATAATCTTCTCTCCGGTATCCGGGTGCTCTATCCACCAGGTAAGCCTGTCGGGGTACCAGTCAAAACCGTACACATAGAACTTCTTGGAGGCGTCGTAACCTGGAATTGCGGCAATTGTGCGCGGGGTAAGCGCTGCGTCGTCGGAGTTGTCGAAGTTGTGGTTGCGGTTGCCGTCGTGATACGACCTGTAATTGGTGTAGAGGATCTTTCCTTCGGCAAGGTTTATGGTGCGGCCAACCCTCTGGAGATTCCCCACATTGTCCGGGGCGCTGGTCCAGGTGCCGATGTAAATGAGCCTGGGGTCTGCGATAAGCCATTCAAAATCAATCTCTGAGAGCCCGTAGCCCTGCGTGAAGCGGTATGTGAAATAACCAACTACCGCCCCCACGTTTGCCTGTGCGGCCTTTACGTCCGGAACCCTCAGGCGGGCCGAATAAGTGCCGAAATGGGTGCGTTTGCTGGAGGAAATTTCCGGGCCGCGGCCTGCTCCGGCAGGGTCCGAGGGCTGGATGCGTTCAAGCATGACGGTTGTACCCTTCTCTGTAAGGGAGGGCACGCCGAAAAACAGCCTGGGGGCGCTTCCGCCGCTGAAATACTGAGGTTTTGAGCCGTCGAAATCTTCTTTGAAGGCTCCCATGAAGCGGGTGTCGGGGTCCTGTGCCCAGACAAGAGCCGGAATGAGGAGCGCGATAATAGCCGAAAGTCTTTTCATACTGCTTACAAATATACTGAAATCTTTGGAGAGGCAGGGCGGGGTCGGCCGCCCTGTCCCTTAAAAAACTATTCCTCTGCGGGTGCGGGAACAACTTTTACGCTAAAGCTGTCAAAGAAGTAATCCTTGCCGGGGCCGAAGCGGCTGCCCCATACGGAACGGAGGTTCACATAGAAGTATACGGTGCCAGTGGCCTGAGCCCAGTAATGTGCAACGGGTTCGCCGGCATTGCTGTAACCAAGGCCAAGTTCTTCGTTCTTTGCGAGGTATGCGTCAGTGCCGCCGAAGCCGCCGTCATATGCGGGAACAGCCTCTGATCCGGGATTGTCATATCCGGACATCCAGTAGTTGTACATTTCAACAATGGAAGTGCCGTCCGTGCTGGATGCACCGTCAAAGCCCTGGGTGTCGGGGGAGATGCCAAACCACAGCAGGCCGCTGTCGTTGGTCTCCTCGCCCCACTTCATCTGGGCAGAAATCTCGAGGTAGTCGCCTTCTTCCACTTCAATGGCCTGGTACACAATTACGTTGTTGGCCTGGTCGTGGATCTGGTTCTCGGAGGAGAGCCTGAGGCAGCCGCCGTTACCGCCGGCCGGCTTCACCTCTGTATAACCGAAGGTGGGAACCCAGCTGTAGACACCGGCCATGGGGGCGTAGTCGCCGTCAAGGACCTCGGTACTCACTACTGTCCAGTACTGAGCATCGTCCTCTTCCATTTCGCCGCCCTTGAGGAGCTCGTTGTAGGCAATTACGTCAACTTCGGCCTCATAAGTATTATCATCACCGGCCTCGTTCTTGACGGTGGCCTTTACGGTGTACTTGCCATAGTCGGGGAAGATGTGGACGGGCTTGAATTCAGTGCTGCCCTCGCCGCCGTCGCCGAAGTCCCAGGAAATGCTGCTGGCATTCTCTGAAGCTGTTGCGTCGAAGTTTACGGTAAGGCCGAACTTACCGGCGCGGTCGGTCTGGGCCGCGAAGGTGAAATAGGCCTTAGGAGCACCTGCAAGGGTGAGAGTGGCCTCCTTGGAAGCGGTGGCGCCGTCTGCGTTGGCTGCGGTGAGCTTCACGGTGTAGGTGCCGGCTGCAGCATAGGTGTGCTCAGGGTTGGCTTCCTTGGAAGTCTCGTCGTCGCCGAAGTTCCACTTGTAAGAGGTGGCGTTGGCGCTCTTGTTGGTGAAGGTTACCTTCAGGCCGTCAACGGCGTACTCGAAGTCTGCGGTAGGGGCCTCTCCGGCGGGAGTTTTGCCACCCTCGTCGTCGTTGCCATTAGTGGCAGGCTTCTGGCAGGCTGCCATTGCTACTGCAACGGCGGCTGCGGTGAGAAAGTAAAGAACTTTTTTCATAACACTAGTGTTTTAAAAATGGTTAATATTGGTTTAGGATTTACTAGTCAAAGGGGAAAAGCGTGCGGACTTCGGCCTCGGGTTTGCTGGCATCTACGCTGTCCCAGTGCTCGCTGCCCATGTCCAGTTTAATCACTACGGAAGTGTTGGAGCCGGCAAGCGCATACTCTGCGGGACCCTGGAGGTTGGAGAGCTCAAGCCCAAGGTAAACAATCTGGTAAACGCCTGAGGCATAAAAACTTGCGCGCTTTGTGGCAAGGGCCTTGAGGTCTACGCTCACTTTCACCGTGGCTCCGCTTTCTCCGTCCGGAACAACTATGCTTGATGGGAAGGAGACAACGTCGGAGGGCATTTCAACGCCTTCGGCACCGGAGGGTGTGAACTTGCCAAGGGACACGCTGTAGCCGCTCTGGGTGGCAAAGTATCCTGAACGGATTACGCCAACCACAATGTCCAGCTTGCCTGTTTCCTTGCTGTAGGAGCAGGTGTATTTGGAGTTCTGGTAGAAGGGCCCCAAGGGGATGGGGTAAGAGTTGTCTATACCCGTCACCGTGGCCTGCGGGATGTATACCTTGGCAAAGCCGTAGTCCTTGTTTGCATCCTCCTTTCCGCAGGCGCACAGCGCAAGGGAAAGGGCTGCGGTAAGAATTATCTTAAATGCTTTCATATCTAGTTGTATTCAGGGTTCTGGGTAATTGAGCCTGCGCCGTTTGCAATCTCCTTGCGGGTGAAGGGGAAGTAGTAGTTGCGCTCATAGAATGTGCGGTAGGCCACTGTAGGGAAGGTGTACTGGAAGCCGCCAAGCTGGTTCTTCCTTACGGAAACGCCCTTTATGGACTTGTTGAGTACGCTCATTGCGTCTTTCCAGCGGAGAAGGTCCCAGTAGCGGTGGTCTTCAAAGGCAAGTTCTACGCGGCGCTCCTGCTTCACGGCATTGCGGAAGTCGGACTTGGAGGTGGCCGTAACGGCCGGGAGAGAGGTGCTGGCGCTGTTCCTTACTTCCGTAAGCGCCTGGCGTGCTGTCATTCCGTAGCCCTCAGGGTCTGCGTCCGGGCCGTAGGCCTCGTTCATTGCTTCGGCATAGTTCAAAAGGACTTCGGCATAGCGGTAAAGGGGCCATACGTGGTCTGTGCTGCCGCCTTCAACAAGGTTGAGGTTGGGTGCAAGAAACTTCTTGAGGTAGTATCCGGTGGGGCTTGCGCCTGCGGTGCGGGAGTCGTAGTTACCGCCCTTGGACTCGTCTATGGTGGTGCCGTTCCAGGTGCTGCCGTTGGTCACGATTGTGGCGGCAAGGCGGGGATCCCTGTTGGCGTAAGGGTCCGGTACCTGGGGGCCGACATACTCATAGGCGTCCACGAGGTTCTGGGTGGGGCACACTCCGCTGTTGCCGCCGCGGGTGGCCACGGGGTAGTTGGCAGCCTCGGGGGCGCTGCCGGCAGCCTGGCGTACCAGGAAGATGGACTCTACGTCGGAGGTGGAGTTGTTCTTTATGAAGTAGTTGCCGTAGTCCCTGTTGGCGGGCATATGATAGTCCGGGTAGCTCTTGGCACCCTCTCCAAAGCCGAATCCCTTTGCAAAGATGGCTTTGCGGAGCTGGATTACGTCGTTGGCGGCTTTTGCGGCCCTCTCCCATTTCTCTACGTCGTCCATGGGGTTGTTGCGGGGGCTGGCTGCGTAAAGGAGCACGCGGGCCTTTATGGCAAGGGCTGCGGTGCGGTCGAAGCGGCCGGTTTCGTCGCGGAAGTTCCAGTTGGCAACATCTGCGATGGCGTTGTCCGGGGTCTGGTCCAGAGCAACCCTCCAGTCAAGGTTAAGCTCATCCAAATGGTCGTCGATAAGCTTCACGATGTGCTCCACAACCTCGTCGTAGGTGGCCTGGCGGGCCATTCCGGTTTCGGGGTCTATGAGCGGGACTCCGCCGTACATCTTGATGAGCTCACCGTAATAGTAAGCTTCGGCAATGTAGGCTTCGGCCCTCTGCCATGCAAGGTTGATGCAGTCTCTCTTGTAGGCCTTGGGCTGCTCCGTGCTGTAGATGGTGCCGTCCGGGTTGTAAACCGTGCTGGTGTCCCTGTTCAGCGCCAGGAAGTTTTCACCGTCCTTGGCGTAATCCAGGAAGAAGTGCGCCGCGCGGATGCCCTCGTAGCAGTTTACGTACTTGTAGGCTAGCGGGTTCAGGTCGGCCGAAAGAAGGCCCCTGTTGAAGGTCTGGGCCTCGGAGGTGGGGGCGGCCTGTTCGGCTTCGTCGGAGGCGCTTGCAAAGAGGTTCCCGTCTATCACGTTGAAGCCGTTGCCCATGGGGGTGTAGTATGCGTAGGCAAAGCTTGTGAGCGTGCTTGAACGCGTCTGAAGCCTGTCCATGGTGTCAAAGACATCCGTGCGGGTGTTGAGGAACTTGGTGCAGGAAGGGAGCATGAGTGCTGCCGCCGCTGCAAGAATTATAGTGTATATCCTACTTGTGCTCATACTCTTAGAAACTTATTTGAAGTCCAAGGTTTACCGCCTTTGAAGCGGGATATCCGTAATTGGCTGTTTCCGGGTCCATCTTGTATTTGGCCAGGAGGGTGCTCAGCGTGAGGAGGTTGTATCCGGTTACGCAAACACGGAAGTTCTTGATGGCCTTTGTGTTAAGCGGAATGGTGTAGCCAAGTTCCACTTCCTGCAGGCGCAGCCAGGCGTTGTCCTTCACCCAGAAGGAGCTTGCGTGGTAGTTGTGGTCGTTCTGACCTGTGGAAAGGCGGGGGAACGTGGCGGTCTCGCGGGTGTCAAGCTTGGCCTCGGGGTAGTATACCCAGGCACCTTCGGCCCACTCAAAGGCGTTTCCGTAGTTCAGGAAGGGCTTCCATTCGTCGTAGTCCAGGAGGTTCACGGTGGAGCCTGCGCTGCCGGTGATGAGGAAGGAAAGGTCGAAGCCCTTGTATTTGACTTCGCCGCCGAGGCTGAGGGTGAGTGACGGATAGGAAGGGTTGCCGACTTTCACGATATCGGTGTCGTCAATGAAGGAATCCCCGTCCTGGTCCTTGTACTTGAGGTCTCCGGGCTGGATTGCGCCGTATAGTGGGACGGGAAGGCCCATGTTGAGCTCTCCGTCAAGGTCGAAGTCCGTGACTTTGTAGAAACCTGTGTTCTCAAGGCCCATCCTGGTGCCGTAAGGGAGGCCTGTGACGGCGTTGTAGGGGTATTTGGCTCCAACTTCGCCCATTTCAATGACCTTGTTCTTTGCAAAGAGGACGTTTCCGAAAACGCTCCAGTCAACCTCTCCGCTCTTTTGGGCAACCACAAACTGGGCGTCAACGCCGTGGTTGAACATCTTGCCAAGGTTGGTGTAGGCAACCTGGGCGCCGCCCCAGTCCATAAGGGTGTTGTCCGGGGTGAGGATGCCGGTGCGGTAATCGGCAAAGTAGTCGGCCTTGACGGTAAGGAGGTTCCAGAGGGTGGCCTCTACGCCGATATCGGCCTTCAGGCTCTTTTCGGCCGTAACGTCCGGGTGGCTCATGAACAGCGGACGTATGCCGCTGGCGCCGCCTCCGAAGTTGGGGCCCATGCCCTGGACAAAGCTTCCGGTCCAGGTGTAGTACTGCTCATAGAGATACCTGCCGTTGGTCTCGAATCCCTCAATTCCCACATAGGCTTCCGTTGCTCCGGTAAATCCGGCCGAAGCCCTGAGCCTCAGTTTGTTAACCACGGAACTGCTCTTCAGGAAGTCCTCGTTGGAGAGGTTCCATCCAAAGCCCACGGTGGGATAGGGAACGAAGCTCTTACCGGGAGCGTAGGCATCTGAGCCGAACACGGAAAGGGCCAGGGTGGCGTCAAAGCGGGAGTCGTATGCCCAGTCGGCCCTTGCCACGAAGTTTGCGTAGCGGTACTTCCAGTTGTAGAAGGCGCTGCCGCTGCCGCTGAAGTCGGAGATGCGGGCATCCAGCTTTGTCCTAAGGGTGTGAAGGCCGAATTCTGAGTCCCAGCCCACGGTTACGTTGCCCTGCATCCAGCGCTCCTTGCCTGAGCTCCAGTAGCCGTTTGAGCGGATGTAGGTGGAAACATCCGCGGTTTGCGGAACACCCTGGCTGTAACGGGCGTAGGTGCGCGTTTTTCCGGTGTTGCCGATGGTCCTGGAGTAGAAGGAGAAGCCTTGCAGGAGGTACAGGCCCTTGACAAGGGAACCGAGGTCTTCCTTGAACTTGAAGTTGGCCTGCATGAGCTTGGTGCGGCTTGTGGTCCATCCGAGCCCGGAGAGCGAACCTACAGGGTTGTTGGGATGGACGGCCGTACCGGAGTAGTTGGAAATAGGGTCTGTGGCATCTGCGTCAAAAATGGGGTAAATATTTGACGGGTAACTCATTACATCGTTCACAAGCTGGTAAACGCTGTAGTTGGGACGGTTGCGGTCTTCAAGGCGGCCGCCCACATCCACGCTTACAGTGAAGATGTCATTGAGCTTCATGTCAAGATTGGTGCGGATGCCGTATTTCACAAAGGAGACGTTCTTGGTGCGGTCCGTGTTCCTTACGTTAAGGAAGCCCTGCTGGTTGGCATAGTCAAGCACAACGCTGTAAAGGGCCGTGTTGGAGCCGCCGCGGATGGAAAGGGAACCGTCGGCGTAGTTTGCAAGGGGCTTGAAAACTTCGTCGTACCAGTTTACGTCTATGCCTTCGCCGGCTTTGTAGGCGTTCATGGCCTCAAAGTCGTAGTAGGGGTCCCACTCACGGCCGTGGTCATTGCTCCAGGCCTGGTTGTAGAGGGCGGCGTAACGCCGGGAGTTCAGGGGTTTTGCCACATTGATGGGCATCTGGACACCGCCGCGGGTCTTGAAGGTGATTACGGGGGCGCCCACGGTGCCGCGCTTGGTGGTGATTGCCAGCACACCGTTTGCGCCGTTCATGCCGTATTCGGCAAGGTCTGCGGCATTCTTGCAAACCACCACTGATTCAATTTCTTCCGGGGAAAGATAGCTTATGAAATCCGGCTGGACCTCAAAGCCGTCTACAAAGATTTTGAGGGTGTTGACGTCGGTCCCCTGTGCAAAGGAGCCGATTCCGCGGATCATCATCCTGGGGACTCCGGCGCCGGGGGTGCCGTCGTTTCTTATGACGGTAAGGCCCGGATACTTGCCCTCCAGGGCGTCCGTAAAGTTGGCAAGGTCCTGGGAATAACCCGCAAGGGAAGCAAGGAGTCCCGCCGCAACTGTAATTATGAAGTGTTTTTTCATTGCTCTACGGATTTATCTGTTAATAACCGGGGTTCTGTGCTATTATGCCCTTGTTTACCTCGTCCTGGCGGAAAGGCTCAAGGAACCACTTGGGATGCCAGTAGCCAGTGTAGGAGTAGGCGTCCCAGTAGGAGATGAGGGCTGCCATGGTGTTGGCGCCGTCCGTGGTGAGGAAGGAAATCTCCGTCATGGGGCCGCCAAGGATCTTGGTGCCGATATCCGGATGCTTCCAGTGCTTGACGTCGTAGTAGCGCTGGTTTTCCTCGAAGAATTCAAGGGCCCTTTCGCGCACTATCAGTTCACGCAGTTTGGCCTGGTCTGTCTCCGCCACTGACGGAAGTCCGGCCCTGTTCCTTATGATATTCAGGTACTTGAGGGCGTTGGCGGCGTCTCCGTATTCGTTGTAGCATTCGGCCAGGGACATGTAGGCTTCGGCCAGGCGGAACAGCGGGAACTCGAACCAGCGGCGGGCGCCGGCCTTGTAGTAGAACTTGGTGGGGACGCCTATTGAGCGGCCTTCGATGGCACGGGACATTGACGCTGCGATTGCGGCGTCGGAGGTAAGGCTTCCCATATACCAGATGCCCTCGTTCCACTTGGCGTCGCCGTCGTTGGAACGTCCGAATTTGCCTGGTACACAGATGTCTACGCGGAAGCGGGGCTCAATCTTGTCTATGTTGGCGGCAAAGTCGGAGATGTCGCGGGGGGCGGCTTCTCCAACCACCGGCCAGTCAATCTCTCCGCCGTCCTTGTCGCGGTAAAGGCGCACAAAGTTGGTGAGAACGCCACGGAGGGACCGTTCGCCGGCGTCTACGTAGGCGCTCCAGTTATAGCCTTCCGTCATGTTGTTGTAGACCTGCTGGTCGCTCTCGATCTTGAAGGCAAGGAGTGTTTCGGGGCCGTTGAGCTCAGACACACCGCGACCGTAGTCGTCGATTGCCTGCTCGAAGGAGTTGCGGTTACCCTCTCCGGCGGTGAAAATGAGGTGTTTGCCGTGGGCTTTACCCCATTCGATAACTGCAAGGTGGGCATCTATGGCTTTCTTGTAGCGCTCCTTGTCATAGCCCTCAAGCCAAATGAGGGAATCAGCGCTGTAAGCCATGCCGAATTCCTTGGCGTAGGACTGCTCTGCGTTGAAAAGCGGACGGGCGGCGAAGGTGAGGAGGCGTGCCTTCATGGCAAGCACCGCACCCTTTGTGATTCGGCCTTCCCACTTGTCTCCGCAGCCGGGCTCGATGTCCGTCCAGGTGTCCGGGAGGCGTGTTTCGGCCTCATTAATCATCTCCAGCGCAAATTCAAGGGTCTTTTGGGCCGATGCGCGGGGGAATGCTATGTCGTCTGTCATCTCGTTGGCCTGGCGCACGATGGGAACGCCGCCCCAGCGCTGGAACATGCCCACGTAGCGGTAAGCGATGAGCGCGTAGGCTTCTCCCTTCATGTACTCCTTCATTTCGTCGGAGAGCTCCGGGCACTTGTCTATGTTGGCGATAATGATCCAGCAGGCCCTTATCACTTCCCAGTTCTCGTTGAAGTTTGCAGGTGCCCCCTGGAACTGCCCGGAGGCATCCAGGACAGTTGTGGGGCCGTTCACCACAAGGTTGTAGCCGGCGTGCCAGCTGTATCCGCGGGTGATTTCGCCGGACAGGGATGCAAGGGTGCCGTGGTTGATGGCCCAGCCTTCCGGCAGGCCTTCGCGGAGGCCCCTGTGGTATGCTCTCCAGAGCATGCCCTCGGTGTCTTTTCTGTTGGAGAACACGTCTTCAAGGTAGACGCTGCCGGTAACCTCCGGCATCTCCAGGAACAGGTTGCAGCCGCTTACGCCCATAAGCACTGCGGTCATGATTGCTGCTATGCGTATCTTTTTCATAATCCTGTCCGTTTAGAAGTTGATGTTTACGCCGATGTTGGTGGTACGGGTGAGAGGGAACACGTAGGAGATGTTGCCCTCGCTGCCGCCAAGGTTGTCCTTGGTTTCGGGGTCGATTCCGTATCGGCTCATCTGGTCAAACAAGGTGAAGAGGTTGTTTGCGTTGATGTACAGCCTCAGCTGGGAAATCCGGGCTTTCCTCAGGAAGGCCGAATTCTGCGGGAAGGTGTAGCCGAACTCCACGTTCTTCACTCTCAGGTGGTCCGATGACAGGGCCCAGAGCTGGCTCTTGGGGCCGAAGTCGTAGTGGTCCTGGCTGGCGTCGTATACGGCGCGGGGATAGGTGATGGGCGTTCCGGCGGCCACCTTTTCGGGGGTCCATCGGCCTTCATACTGCCACAGGAAGGCGTTGCCGGCCCTCTTGAAGAACGGGCTGGTGATACGGGCGATGTAGTAGGAGCCCATTGCCGTACCTGAAAGCACAACCTTGAGGTCGAAGCCCTTGTAGCTTACGCCAATCTTGCCGCCGAAGTTCAGCATGGGGCGGTTGGGGTAGCCTATGGGGCCCTGGTCCTTGGAGTCGATTACGCCGTCACCGTCAAGGTCCACGTACTTGATGTCGCCAAGGGTCACCGCCCCGGCGCTCTGGGAGAAGTACGGACGGTTGTTCAGCTCCTCAAGGGTGTCGTAGAAGCCGTCGGTCTTGTAACCGTAATACTGGCCGATGGAGTGCCCTGTCTGATTCATCCAGTCGTAGGGATTGGGGGCTTCGGCCATGTACTCTATCTTGTTCTTGGCGTAAGTGACGTTACCTTCAATATAATAACGGAGGTCTCCACGTCTTTCGTTCCATCCAAGCACCAGTTCATAACCGCGGTTGGTCACCTGGCCCACGTTCACGGCCGCCGTATCCCATGAGGGAACGCCGAAGGTGATGGGGATTACGCCAAGGGTGGTGAGGATGTCGCGCCTGTTCTCGTAGAAGAAGTCGGCGTTGAAATAGAGCCTGTCACTGAAGAACTTAGTCTCCAGACCGGCGCTCATCTTCTCACTCTTTTCCCAGGTTACCAGAGGGTTTCCAAGGGCACCTTCGGCACTTCCGGTGTAGATGGTGTTGTAGGAGCCGGTGCTTGTGCCGAACTGGTAGTAGTTACTCTGGAGGGAACCTGAACTGGAAGTTGATGTGAGGCTTCCGGGGCCCATGTTAATCTGGTAGGTGCCGGGGAGGTAGAGGTAGCGCTTGCCGCCAATCTGGTCGTTACCCACAAGGCCGTAGCTTGCGCGCACCTTGAAGAAGGTGAGGTAAGGGTTCTGCGGGAACCAGGGCTCGTTGGTGAGCACGTATCCGGCCGAAGCTGCCGGGAAGAAGCCGAACCTGCGGTCTGCGGCAAAGTTTTCCGTGCCGTTGAGAGCGAAGTTCAGCTCCAGGAGATACCTGGTGTCGTAGTCGTATGTAAGACGGGCCGAAGTTCCTATGAGGCCGCTGGGGGTGTTGAAACTGTCATAGGGCATGGTGTACTTGGTGGCGCGTCCAAGGAGGAGGCCGCCCACGTTGTGCTTGCCGAAGTTGCCCTGGTAGTTGAGGACGATATCGGCATAAAAGTCTCTCATGCCGCCCCAGGAGCCGGAGGAATAGCCGTCTGCGCCAACTGTGCCGCCGAAGAACTCAAGCTCGTTGGGGTTGGTGATGCTGCGGCGTACGCGGTACTGCGGAATGGCAAAGCTCTGGACTGCAACCTTGCTGTAGTTTTCCTGGTAGCGGACGCTGGCCTGGAGGTCAAGGCCCTTGAGGAGCCAGGAGAAGTCGTGTCTCAGGCGCATGGTCACGTCCACGCGCGTATTGGATGTGGTACCGACGCTGCGGCTCAGGAGGGCCGGCAGCCAGCCGCCCGTCATCTCGTTGTCCGTGCGTTTGTGGAGGCCGTCCTGGACAGAGTTCTGGGGGTAGTCAAAGTCCACAATCAGCTTGTCGTCCAGGATCATGCTTCGGTTGGTGAAGGGGTTGCCTTCATAGATGATCTGCATGATTCCGCTGTAGCGGCTGTAGAGTGAACCCGTGCCGGGACCGCTTGTGGAGCCAAACTGGCCGCTGGTGTTCACGCTCAGGGTGGTGTTCTTGAAAATGTCCACGTCTATGTTGGCCCTCACGTTGTACCTCTGGTAGCGGGAGCCAGTCTGTACGCCGAAGTAATTGGCGTTCTGCATGATGGACTGCTGGTCGAAGTAGTTGAGGGAAACGTAGTACTTGACTCTTTCGGCACCGCCGGAAACGCTTACGTTGGCGCTCCACTGAGGGGCTACGCGGCTGTAGAGTTCTGCGTAGGCGTCAGAGGTGCCGTAGTAGAGGGCGGGGCTGTCCTTGAGCTGCTGTTTCTGGGCATCCGTGAGCCAGGTCATGGCATCTACTTCGGCTGGAGTGAAATCCCTGTTGTTCTGGAACTTCCAGAGGTCGTCATCCGTGAACAGGTAGTTGAGGAGCGGCGTGCTACCGTAACCTGCAACCTCGTTCTGGATGGCCTCGTTCCTGAACAGCGCATATTCATAGGAAGAGAGTCCCCTTTGCACGTTTGTGGCGTTTGTGAGGCCGAAGTTTCCGGAGAAACTCACCTTGGGACGTCCCTGCTGGCCGCGGCGCGTGGTGACGATGATCACTCCGTTTGCGGCCCTGATGCCGTATACAGCCGTGGAAGAAGCGTCCTTAAGCACGCTTATTCCAAGGATGTCGTTGGCGTTCATGCCGTTGAGGATGCTCATTGCCTGGGAGGCGGGCTGCTCGATGCCGTCAATAACAATAAGAGGTGAGGTGTTTCCGGAGTAAGAGGAAATACCTCGGATGGCAATGTCGGCGGCATCCTGTCCGGGCTCACCGGATACCGTGACGGCGCTGAGTCCGGGGGTGATACCCACAAGGGCCGACGAAACGTTGGCCACGGGGGCCTGGATCACGTCTTCTCCGGTGACGGCGGTGATTGCGCCGGTCACGTTGACTTTTTTCTGGGTGGCGAATGCCGTGACCACGGTTTCCTGAAGCAGAAGAGCTTCTTCCTCAAGGACTATTCGCAAGGGGGCTCCGGCTTTTGCCTGGAAGCTGTAGTCGGCGTATCCAATCCAGGATACTACCAGAGTGGTGCCGGGAGTTGTCCGGATTTCAAAATTACCGTCAAGGTCCGTGATGACGCCGTTGGTGGTCCCAACTTCCAGAACGCTGGCTCCAATTGCCGGTTCTCCGGATTTGTCCGTGACTGTTCCCTTGACCGTAATTTTTCGTCCTCCGGAATCATTTCCTCCCTGGGCCAAAAGGGCCTGCGGGGCTAAAAATGCCGCTGCTAAAAGGACGCAAACTAACAGTTTTTTCATACGGGGTTGATTATTAGCTGGTTTGGTTAATACAAATTTCGGGAATCGTTTTATGAAAGGCATGACCATAATTTCCAAAAAAAGTTTAACTTTGTCCAAACATTTATATGGGCCATGAAAAAGTGTTTGTTTTTGTTTATTTTATTACTCCAAAATTGGATTTTGCGAGCAGACGGCTTCTACTGCAAGCAAATCGGCATAGAAAACGGGCTTTCGCAGAGTTCCGTTACGGCCGTGGACAATGACGGCAGGTCGCTTTGGATTGGCACGCGTTTCGGCCTCAATGAATACAGGAACGGAGAACTCCGCACATTCATGACGGAAGGAGGGGAGAGCGTCATGGGAACCTATATCTATATGTTGCACCATGATTCCCGCGGCTCCATGTGGGTCTCCACCGATAAAGGTCTTTTTGAATACAGTCCCGCGGAAGACAATTTCTCCAGGGTGAGTGAAAGTACGGTTACCTGCGCTGTGGATACCGAGGACGGAATTTGGTTCGGCGCCCATTTCGGCCTCAAGTTCTATTCTTATGAAACCGGGCTTGTTACGGGAGAGGACGGAGATGTCTATACGGACTATCTGATGCTGTTCTATTATGACGGAGAACTCTATTCCCTTGACAGGAGGGAGGGGCTTCACCGTCATTTCTCCGGAGGTGAGGAAAAGGTTGTTATTCCGGAAACGGACGGCACCCTTGTGATGGCTTCGGCCCTGGACGGAGATACCCTTTACCTGTCGGTCCTTAATTATGGCCTGGTGGCGTTCAGCCTCAGCGAGCGGCGCACGGTTTACACTCTGCGACGCGGCCAGGGAGGGCTTCCGGTTACGCCGCTTCTTGCCCTCATGGTGTTTGACGGCACTCTTTGGATGGGATTCGACGGCGACAGCATTTCCATAATGGACCTGGAGACCCATCGTCTGGAGCCTCTTGACCGCCAGATAGACCAGTCCGGGGCAAATATTCCCCTTTCTGTCACTACTCTCTACCACGACCACCACGGCAATGTATGGGTTGGCAGCGTGCGCTCCGGGCTTGTGGGGCTCAAGATGTCTCCAATCAAGGCCATGTCCCTGAACGGGAAAGTGTTCGAGGCCGAAAACGTGGTCATTTTTGTGCTTTCATCGGAAGACGGCAACATATATCTTGGAACGGACGGCAGTGGCATCTGGAAATACAATGCCGAGGGCGGCCTGAGCCCGCTTGCCGGAGAGGACGGCCTCAAAGTTACCGCCATTGCGGACTACGACAGCCGGAGGCTTTGCCTTGGCACATACAACAGGGGGTATTTCCTGATGGACAGAAAAACGCATGCCCTCACTCCTTTTGTGATTCAGGACAGGGCCACAAATGCCGCCGAATGCTTCAACAGCAATTCGCCGTCGGTGTATACGCTTCAGGACGGAAGGATGTTGTTTTTGGCCGTTAACACGTATCTTTACGACATTGGCACCCGGAAATTCCGGAAGTTCACCGACACTACGGCGGGCGAAGGCCTTGAACTCCTGGTAATCGGGGAGGCCGGAAAGAACATTGTTTACGCCTATTCTTCTCCGGGAATCTTCTCCATGGACCTGGACACCATGGAGCTTAACCTGATATATCGCGTGGATGCGCAGACCGGAGTCATCAACACGGCCGTATATCACGGCGGAATGATCTGGTTCGGCACAAACTACGGGCTATACTCCTTTGACCCCCGCAGTTCTCAGGTCCAAAAAGTGGAGACGGGGCTGTTTTCCAGGGTAAGCCGCCTGGAGTCCAACGGTGCCGACAACCTGTGGATTTCGGCCGACAATACGCTCTTCCTCAGCCGGAACGGAGTGATTGAGGTGACGGGAGAGAACCGCGGCGTGCCTGCAAATGAGATTGTGGCAGGAGCCTGCGCTCCCGACGGGTCCATTTACCTTGGCGGAAACGCCGGTTTGATTGAGATTGGTGCCGACTGCTATTTCGGGGAGCCCGAGGACGGCACGGTAGAACTCCGTGACCCCGGCCAGTCTTACATAAAGCTGCCTTACAATTACCAGGCGCTGGATATTTCCATTAACCTTTCGGGGGCGGATCCCTTTGAGAGAGTGCTCTACCGTTATTCGCTTACGGGGGCTTCCGACGCCACTTTCGAGTCCTTTGACCAAAGCATTTCGCTGCCGGCACTGAAACCCGGCCATTACCGTCTCAGGGTGTCTTATCTTAAATCCGACGGTACCTGGAGCCGCGCGCAGGCTATCTCCAGCATCAACATTCTTCAGCCCTGGTACCTTTCGGTTCCCATGATAGTGGTGTACCTGGTCTTGTTCCTCACACTTGCGTTTTTCGGTATAGACCGTTTGAGCCGAAGGCGCCTGAAGGCGCTGGAAGAAGAGCTCAGGGCGCGCGACATGGCGTTTACATCCAAAGTTGAGGCTTTCGTAGACCAGCATCTCTCGGATCCCGGCCTCAGCGTAGCCATGCTGGCAGACCATATGGCCATGAGCCGCGCCACCTTATATTATAAAATGAACGCGTCCTTCGGCAAAGGTGTTGCGGAGGTTATTGAGGAAAAGCGAATGGCCCTTGCCGAGCAGCTCCTGAGCACCACCTCCTTCTCCATACTTGATATTTCGGAAAAGGTGGGCTACTCTACTCCCCGTTACTTCAGTACCCGCTTCAAGCTGCTGCACGACGGAGAAACCCCTCTGAAGTACCGGCAGACACATCATTGATTCCCCTCTGGGCCGCTCAGGGCCGGATACTGACAATTCAAAAAAAGAAATGTCGCTCCTGTTTGTGTGTTTTGACAGGGGCTGGGTGCGCGTTTTTCGTATTTTGCCAAAAAATAACTTAATATGAAAAAAATCATTGGCATAATGGCTGTCCTGGCCCTTTTGGCTGCCGGGTGTACTACCCCGGAAGTTACTCCGGGCAACAACAATGGCAATTCCGGCAATCAGAATAACGGGAACGGCAACGGCAACAACAATGGCGGCGGCGGAGTGGATGAAACCCCGGATTTTTCGGACCCTGCGTGGTACAGCACCAACTTCTGGGAGCGCACGGACCGTGAAAAGGAAGGCCTCCGCGGCCCGGTGAAAAAGTGGCACATCGGCACTTACACCACTTATGATGAGTATGAGTACGACCAGTCCGGACGCCTTGTGAAACAGGCTTATGTAAACACCACAGATTCCGAGAGCGGACACGAGTGGCGTTATACTTATGACAGCAAGGGCCGATGCATAAAGCGTGTCTACTATGACTCCTATTATACCGACGGCGGCGATTATTATGAATTCGAGTACAATAATGAAGGAAAATATGTTGCCGGGGACTTTTTCTGTGCGGGTCCTTCGGTTGCCGGTTACTTGGACGGCATCATAAAGGATCTTTCGCTTATCCGCTACGTGATGGTTCAGCCGGACCGAAAAACTTTCCGCGAGTCTATATACGCCTTTGGCGATGACGGGAACCTGAATGTTGAGGAACATACCTACCTCCTGATGATGGGCTCGGATGAAAAGGAATACGAAGAAAGTTATTCCTATACCTGGGTGTACGAAGGAGGCTATCCCAAATCCCTGGAAACCGACAATCTACGCTACAACGTCCTGAACATCACCTACTATCCCAACGGTATGTACAAGGACTTTGTGTTCAAAGAGGAAAACGCGTATAATTTTGACACCGGCTGGGATACCCACACCTACAAGATGCTGGACAACCCCCGTTACCTTGCCGTGGAAACCTTTGTGCTTGGCGGTACGCCTTCCACTATAAGTCTCACTCCCGGCCGTATGCTCAAAACCTACGACGACCACTTTGACATAGTGAAGAACGAGGAATGGTACGATGATGGAGAAACTCCCACCTACACAGATACTTACGTAGACTACACCTACGACAGGTACGGCAACTGGGTCACCCGCACGGAAAACATCATAGCCCGCTGGACCGGCCAGGAATCCTCCAGTACCATTGAAAGGGAGATTGAGTACTATTAGCCGCAACTCTTTGTAATTCGCAGACTTATTTATTTTTTTTGTTGGTGAAGACAAAACAGCGTTGCCCATGAAAAAGTTCATCCTTTCTGCAATAATGCTGCTCTGTGCCCTCAGGCAATGCAGAGACTTGAATACTTCTCCTTCTAATTTCTGAATCTATTTTGGAAGAAATACTAATGGCTCTGGAAGCACCCAGAGCCGTTATTTTATTCTGTTACGGGGCGGATAGATAATCCGTAATATCAACCATAAGCGCTTAACCAAAGAGGGGAGTGAGTTGTCCGAAAAAATCGGACAACTGACAATTGCGGTTTTGACGGATAGTACGAATCCCGCCAAATATTGGCGTGTATTGAAAACTCGCTTGAAAAAAGAGGGAAATGAAACCGCTACAAATTGAAGCGCTTTACCCGTTCAGTAAGTCCGGCAGGTTTAGGTGTCTGTTCGGCATGTTGGTCGCTGTAGGGAATCCCGGGCAGAAAAAAGGAGGACCGAAGTCCTCCCTAAGCCACAGGTAGAGTCAGCAGCACCTTATCGGCGCAGTTCGATCCGAATTACCAAACGTCCCTCAACGTTACGGTAATGGGAGCGGACTATCTCGACCTTGCCGTTGCGAAAGCGCTTGTACGCCTTCACTTTGACAAGTTTGGGAGCCTTGAACCCAAGGTACAGGCTCACGCTCAAGCGAAATACCTTCTCTTTTAGCATATTTGTCAGATTTATAGTCCGTTGAAGGTTTTCGGGAGGTGTGGAAGTACCCCTGCAGCTCTATTTCTATTGAAAAAAGGCATTTCAGTGAGGGCTGAAACACCTTTAGATTTGG
>JAFVDC010000118.1 GCA_017478685.1 Bacteroidales bacterium
CGTTCATGGTGAGGAGTATCCTCTTGAAGTTTTCGGCCTGGAGGCTTTGCTGGGAGATGTCCGTGCCGCGGGTTTTCTGCTCAGTGTCAAGGACATTCTTGATTTTGGTGAGGCCGTCTACAAGGGAGGCTATCTTGTCGCCGAATTCGGCCCTGAGGTCTTCTACGGTATAGTCTGTGTCTTCAACTACGTCGTGGAGGAGGGCCGCCGCAATGGACTTGTAGCCAAGGCCGATGTTGTCCACCACAATCCTTGCAACCGCAATTGGATGAAGCATGTAGGGTTCACCGCTTCTGCGCCTTACGTTCCTGTGGGCGTTGTTTGCAAATTCAAAGGCCTTCTCCACCACTGCAAGCTCTTTTTCCGAGGCGCATCGTTTTTCTGCCGATGCCCTCAGGAGCTCGTAGTCACTCCTTATCCACTGATAGTCTTTTTCTGTAAACTCTGAAAAACTCATAGTTCAATTTTTCCTTTTTGAAGTTTTTCCTTGCGTTCGCGGACGGCATCCGCGTTCATCTTGTCAAGTTCTTCATTGGTGATTCCCATCTTGTCCACATTCTGGAAAGAGTAGGAAAGTTCGGCACCATAAAGGATGATGGTCCATCCAAGGTTAAGCCACACCATGAAAAGGGGAAGCGCCGCAAGCACGCCGTAAACCGCGCTGGTCTTGGCAACCATCATCTGGGTTTCAAGGTAGAGGTACTGCACACCGGTGAATACAAGACCGGAAATCAGGGCTGCCTTGAAGGCATATCTGAACCTGACTTTGGTTCCTGGGATGAACTTGTACATGGCGGACATTATGAGCACGCTGGCTCCGGCAAAAAGAAGCCAGCTCATGAAACTCTTTATGGTGTCATAGAAGAACATGGTGCTGGGGAACAGCAGGTCCAGGATGTGGGAATACACCACAGACCCGGAGAAGAAGATGATGACCACAAAAGGCGCCATTATGGTTATGCCAATTATGACTCCTATCATTGTCAGGAAATTCTGCTCCCTTTCCACCTTCCAGACATTGTTGAACACGCCCCTCACGGTAATCATCAGGGACAGCACTATCCAAATGAACGATGCCATGGAGATAAAGCCGAAAAGGCCGCTCTGGGCAACATCCACAATGTTGTCGGCGGCTCCCATGAGGATGTTTGTAATGTTGGTGTCGCCAAGATTTGTAAGGAGGATGTCCCTGAAAGTATCCTTGAGGCCCACTCCGGAAGTGAGGTAGAAGGCAATGGCTATGGCGGGGACCACGCTCATCATGCTACGGTAAGCAAGGGCCGTGACCTGGTAGCCGATTTTCTGGGAAGAGAAAGTGTTGAGCATTAGCATCACCGTTTTTCCGTCCCTGACAAGGCGTCCCTTCCAGCGGGAGAAGTCCTCTTCCTTGAGGTAGAATATGTCATGGGTCACAAAACGCATGATCCGGTTTATCCAGATGGACGCCCATCGGATAATTACCGCTATCTTATGACCTAACTTCTTAAACATCAAAACAATGTGGGCTCAAACAAATTGCCTGTTTCTCCGGAGGGGGGGATTATCTCCGGAGAAACCATATTCATGATAGCAGCTTCGTCAATGATTTCTATGCCAAGTTCCTGCGCCTTCTTGACCTTTTCCGGGCCGGGTTTTTCACCGGCAAGGAGGTAGGAGGTCTTGGAACTGACCGAGGAGCCGTTTTTGCCGCCGTTGGACTCAATTAGGGCCTTCATTTCATCGCGGGAAATGGAGAATGTGCCGCTGATGACTATGGTCTTGCCTTCAAGGGCGCTTGAAGAGACAGTCTTTTCTTCGGCGCTCATCCTGAGGCCGGCCTCCCGGAGGGCGTTCACCTCCCGGACATTGTCTTCATCGGAGAAGAAGTCCAGGATGCTGCCCACAATGACATCACCAACCTCGGGGACTTCCAGAAGGGCTTCCCGGCTTGCCGACATAACTGCATCCATGCTGCCGAAATGGCGGGCGATGTCCCTTGCGGTAGTTTCTCCAACAAAGCGGATTCCAATTGCAAAGAGCACCCTTTCAAAGGGCACGGAAAGGGAGGCTTTCACGGACTGGATAAACCTGGAGGCCGATTTCTCCTTCCAGCCTTCCAGGCGCACAAGGTCTCTTTCCGTGAGGCGGTAAAGATCTGATGGAACTTTCGCGAGGCCCAGGGAGTAGAGCTGCTCGATGGTTGCTTCGCCGCAAAGGATGTTCATGGCCTTGCGGGTGACAAAATGCTCCATTCGGCCCTTGATCTGGGTGGGACAGCCCTTGCGGTTGGGACAGAACCACTTGGCTTCGCCGTCAATGCGCACAAGGGGAGTGCCGCAGTCCGGGCACAAGGTGGGGAATACGGGAGGCTTGGCGCCCTGAGGGCGTTTGGACTCATCCACCCCGGTGATTTTGGGAATGATCTCCCCGCCTTTTTCCACGTACACCCAATCTCCTTCATGGAGGTCCAGGGCGCGGATCTGGTCTTCGTTGACAAGGGTGGCGCGCTTTACCATCGTGCCGGAAATGAACACCGGCTCAAGGTTGGCAACGGGGGTTACGGCCCCGGTACGCCCTACCTGATAGTCAATTGAAAGGACCGGAGTGCAGGCCTGCTCGGCCTTGTACTTATACGCTACGGCCCAGCGGGGGCTTTTTGCGGTGTATCCTAGTTCGGCCTGGAAGTCCAGTTCATTGACCTTTATCACTATGCCGTCCGTGGCGTAGGGGAGGGACTTTCTTTCTGTGTCCCATTTGCCGATAAAGCCTTCTATTTCCTCTATGGTGCGGCAGATGAGGCGTTTGTCACCAACGGGAAGGCCCCAGCTTGCGGCGGCGTCAAGTGCCGCGTTATGAGTGGGATAGCTCACCTGGCCCACCGGAATGTGATATAGCACGCAGAAAAGGCCGCGCTTCCCGACTTCCTCGGGGTTCTGAAGCTTGAGGGACCCGCTGGCTGCATTTCTGGGGTTTGCAAAGAGGGGCTCTTCTGAGAGTTCACGCTCATGGTTGAGCCTGTCGAAGGACTCGTAGGGCATGAGGATTTCTCCTCTTATCTCAAATTCGTCCGGCCAGCCTGTGCCGCTAAGGGTGTGGGGGATATTGGCGATATGGCGTACGTTTGCGGTTACGTCGTCTCCCTTTACGCCGTCTCCGCGGGTAAGGGCACGGAAAAGGGTGCCGTGACGGTATGTAAGGCATATTGCCGTGCCGTCGTACTTTAGTTCAACGCTGTAGGTGAAGGGCTTGTCCAGGGCCTTTGACACCCTTGTTGCAAACTCCTCCACTTCCTCAATGGAATAGGTGTTTCCAAGGGAAAGCATAGGGTATTTGTGGGCGTATTTCCGGAACCCTGACGCCGCCTCATGGCCTTCTTCAAGGTCCGAGCCCACGCGGCGGGTGGGGGAGTCTTCCGTGGCAAGTTCCGGGTACTGCGCCTCAAGAGCTTCCAGCTCATGCATAAGCTGGTCGTACTCATAGTCGCTCATTGTAGGAGCGTTTTCCACGTAATACTTCCGGCTGTTCTCCCAGAGAACGGCCTTGAGTTCCTCTATCCTATGTTTTGCCTTAGTGTAATCCATCTCACGCGCACACATGCGTGCATATTTTGACAAAGATAGCAAAAATATGGGAATTATCACATATCCCCCCGCCGCAAAGTGGCCGAAGCCACCGTTTCAGCCTCCTCGTCCACGTTTTGGGACATTTTCGTGGCCGAACGGAGGCGGACGGGGCGTTTATTCCGAATCAGAGTGCAGGATGTGGTCTTCGCGGTTGTCCTCTATCACATCTTCGTAGCCCTTGAGGGCGGCAAAGGGGGCAAACTGCGTGGCGCGGTCCAGACGGGACATGCGCTTGTGCCGTTTGGGGCTTGGGTGTTCCAGGCCGATGATATCGTCGTATGGCGTTTTCATTCGTGGTGTCCTCCTATCTGCCGGTTGCGGTCACGGCCGGTTGCACCCTCGTCGAAATTCATTCCTTTGAGGATGGCATTCTTGCCGAATTTCCGCCGAATTTCAAGTATGGCTTCCTGCTGCCGACGCTCCTTCTCAAGGTCCTCGGGCTCATCGAAAAGCGACATCTGGCGCCCTTCGGCCATCTCCTCAGGCATAACTTGAGATGCAACAACGTAAATGCGTCTTACAAAGAGACTTTCATCTACAATGTTATCGTAGAGTTCCAGCATGTTTTTCAGCATTACCGAGGTGGCCGAAGTGGCAAACGGAAGGTTCACCGACCCATGCGCCGGCTTGGGGGCGGGGCGGCCGTACCAGTCCCGGACCATCTGCGTTCCTTCGGCCGCTTTTCCGGCCTCATAGCCAACGTGGAGAACAAGCTGGGTTGTCACAAGTTTCTTCTCCACAAGGTCCATTGAAAGGGAGTCCGTCATCTCCCGGACAATGGTGCGGGCCTTCCCAAAAGAATACGGCTCCATGAGAACCTGTCCGCTGGAAAGGGAGCTTGCCGAAGGCCTGTACGCCTTGATGTCGGCCATGGAGCACGGCTCCCAGCCCCAGGCGTGGTCTATGAGAAGTTCGGCATTCACGCCGAAGAGCCTGTAGAGGTCTTCCTCGTAGGTAAGGGAGCGCCTGGCGACGTCTCCCAACGTGTACATCCCGGCGCTTTCAAGCCTGGCCACGGTGCCGCGGCCTATGCGCCAGAAGTCGGTGAGGGGCCTGTGAGTCCAGTATTTCTCCCGGTAGGTCATCTCCGTGAGTTCGGCAATCCTCACACCGTCTTTGTCGGCGGGCCTGTGCTTGGCCTCAATGTCCATTGCAACCTTCGCGAGGTACATGTTGGGGCCGATTCCCGCCGTAGCCGTGACGCCGGTTTCACTGAGCACTTCCCTGATAAGGCGCATGGTGAGGGTATGGGCGTCGGTCCGGTAAAGCCTGAGGTACTCCGTGGCATCTATGAAAACCTCGTCAATGCTGTACACGTGGATATCCTCCGGGGCAATGTACCTTAGGTATACACTGTACACTTTCCCGCTTACTTCCAGGTACTTGGCCATACGTGGCGGCGCAATTACGAAGTCCAGTTCCAGGGTAGGGTCCTGCTGCCGTAGCTTTGCAATATGCTGGTTAACCTCAAACAGCCTGGGCCGCCCGGGAATGCCGTACGCCTTGAGGGCCGGTGATACCGCAAGGCATATGGTCTTGTCCGTACGCGTGGGATCGGCCACCACCAGCCTGGCCTTGAGGGGGTCCAGACCACGCTCCACGCACTCCACGGAGGCGTAGAAAGACTTCAGGTCGATTGCTATGTAGGTACGGCTATCCACTAATGCAAATTTAGCAATAATTCCCGACTCCGTGACCTCGTTTTCGCCCTTCGGCCACAAAAAACGCCGAAAACGTGGACGAGGCGGCTGAAACGGTGGGTCCGGCCACGAAAAAGGCCGAAAACGTGGACGGAGCGGGTGAAAACGGCAGCTCGGCCACGAAAATGGACGAAAACGTGGACGAGGGCTGAAAACGGCGGTCCGAGCATGTTTGCAGCGGGGAGATATATGATAATTCCTATATTTTTGCTATCTTTGCGTGATTAAACAAGGTATTATTGTACAACATTATATTTTTCAAAAATGAAAGACTCTATCATTATCCTCTGCGGCGGTGGCCCGGCTCCGGGCATGAATACCGTTGTCATGTCTGCAGCCAAGACATTCCTTTCCAATGGATACCGTGTAATCGGCCTTCATGGCGGTTACAGCGGGCTTTTCTCCAAGAATCCCCGCACAGAGGACATAGATTTCTTCAAGGCCGACGCCTATTTCAACCGTGGTGGCTCCTACCTCCAGATGAGCCGTTTCAAACCCACCGACAAAGACTTTGAGGAGAACTTCAACCTGGGCCTTTTCCAGGAGAACAACATCAAGCTCCTTGTCACCGTTGGCGGTGACGATACCGCTTCCACCGCAAACCGCATTGCAAAGTTCCTTGAGGCAAAGCAGTATCCCATCCACA
>JAFVDC010000119.1 GCA_017478685.1 Bacteroidales bacterium
CCGTAACGCAGGATGAATCCAAGGAGCTCACGCTCAGAGGGTTCCATGATTCTTTCTTCCCTCTGAAGATTGCCGGTCTGGGCCGGCAATGACGTCTCCGGGCTGCTTTCCTGCCCGGAAGACCACCGGTCCGTGCCGGTGGTGACGGCTGCGTCATGCCCGGCTCTGCTTCCTGTGTCATGCCAGGCTCGACCGGGCATCTCCTTCCTTTGCTGCTCCCTGGTGCGGCGGACGCGGTCCTGGATTATGTCGGCCTCAATGCCGAAGCGGCGGGCGACGGTGTCTACGTAGACCTGACGCTTGATGGCATCCGGGATTTCGGCCACGGTATCTGCTATCTCGTTGATGAGGTTGGCCTTCTTCAGGGGGTCGTCTCCGGCTTCACCAAGGAGGAGGTCTGTCTTGAAGGCTATGCCGTCCTGCTCATGGGAGGCAATGAACTCCTGAACCTCTTCCAGCGTGTGCTTGCGGGAGAAGGAATCGGGGTCGTCGCCGTCCGGGAGGAACACCACGCGGGGGTTCATGCCCTCCTTCAGGATCATGCCGATGGCCCTCAGGGCGGCGTGAAGGCCTGCTTTGTCGCCGTCGTACATGATGGTGATGTTCTCCGTGAACTTCTTGATGATGCGTATCTGCTCCTCCGTGAGGGAGGTTCCGCAGGATGCCACCACGTTGGTGATTCCAATCTGGTGCATCATCACAACGTCCACGTTGCCTTCCACAAGGATGCAGCGGTCCTTCTTTGCTATTTCGCTTTTGGCAAAATACACTCCCATGAGGTTCCGGCTCTTTACGTAGATTTCCGTTTCCGGGGAGTTGACGTATTTTGCGGGGTTGTCGGCCTTGAGAGTTCGGCCGCTGAAGGCTATTACACGCCCGCTCAGGGAATGGATGGGGAACATCACGCGCTCCCTGAACTTGTCTATGAGTGTGCCGTCTGCCTGCTGGATTGCAAGGCCTGCGGCAACCATGAATTCGTCTTTGTAGCCGGCTGCGCGGGCTGCCTCCACAAAGGTGGTTTTGCCGGAGGGCGCCCAGCCAAGGCTCCATTTTTCAATGGTGGCGTCTTCTATACCGCGGGTGCGGTAATACTGGTAGCCAACTGCGCGGCCTTCGCCGCCTTCAAGCTGCTTCAGGAAGTAACTGCGGGCAAACTCGCTCACCGCCATGAGGCTTTCCGAGCGCTGACGGGCGGCAAGCTGCTCTACGGATTCCTCTTCCTCCTTTACCTCTATATTATACTTGCGCGCAAGGTAGCGGAGGGCCTCGGGGTAGGTCATCTGCTCATGGTCCATGAGAAAGCCCACGGCGCTTCCGGCCTTTCCGCAGCCGAAGCACTTGTAGATGCCCCTTGATGGCGTTACATGGAACGACGGCGTTTTCTCGTTGTGGAACGGACAACAGGCCACGTAACTGGACCCGCGGCGCTTTAGCGTCACGAAATCTCCAATCACTTCCTCGATCCTGGTGGAATCAAGGATCTGGTCTATTGTCTCCTTGGGAATCATTCCTTTGTATAATCCACTTCTTTTGCGTCGGAGAGGTCCGTGACGGTGATTTTGCCGTCATCGGCGGGGGCCTGCGTGGTGGGGCCGTCCTTGGGAGGCTCCGGTGCGCGGTAGGTCTTTTCCTGCCACAGGGCCTTTATCTGGTAGTATGCGTCACGGCCATACCAGGCAAGGCCAAGGATGCCGATAATGACGGCAAGTATGCTGCTTCTCAATATGAGCCATACGGACAGCGCCACAAACAGCACGTCCTTTATGAGCCGTATCCACCTGTTGTTATATCCTAAATTCATCATAGCCCACAAAGATACAAAAAACCTATAAAAAAAGGTGGCCGAAGAGGTCACCTTTTTGGAAAGTTCAGTTAGAACGGAAGGTCGTCGGAGCTGTCCTCCCCGGGCATGTCGTCCAGAGTTGGGCCCGGGGCCGTTTCAAATGCGGGCGGCTGGGGGGCCGAAACCGGTGCCTGGGGATAAGCGGGCTGGGCGGGAGCCGAAGGGGCGGCGGTAGCCTGCCCTGCAGGAGCAAGCCTCCAGATCTGGAGGTCGTTGTACCACCTGCCGTTGTATTCGCGGGCCTTGAGGTTGAACGACACCTTGATGCGGTCTCCTACCTGATACTTGTCAAGTTCGGCCACTTTGTCCTGACCCCATGCCGTGAAGCATGCCTGGGCCGTGAAATTGCCGTCCGGGTACTCAAGGATGAATTCCTGTTTTGCCCATTGGCCGCGGGCCGAAGTGCCGGACTGTACGCCCAGTTTCTGCCTAAGGGTTCCTTCCAGTTCCAGTGCCATGACTTACTTCTTCTTGACGGGCTCTGCGGGTTTCTCTACGAAGGGGTGAACCTCAAGGAGGTCTACGTCAAAGACAAGGGTGGAGTTGGAGCCGATGTTGCGGGGGCCACGCTCACCGTAAGCAAGGTTGGCGGGGATTACGAGGGTGATCTTGCCACCTTCGCCCACAAGCTTCATGCCTTCGGTCCAGCCGCGGATGACGCGGTTGAGAGGGAACTCGATGCCTTCGTTGGCGTCAAATTCCTTGACGTCGATGAGGGTGCCGCGTTAGTTCACTTTGACGGTGTCGCGGTCTGAGAGGGCCTTTTTGTCGGAGCCGCTGTCCTGGATGAGGTAAACGATACCGGAAGCGGTGGAGTCTGCGCTGTTCTTGGCGTAGAAGTCCTTGCGGAAGGCATCACCTTTCTCTTTGTTGAGGGCGCCTTCATAAGCGGTGCGCTTGCGGAGGAACTCGTTGAGGACATTGTTCATGGTTGAAGGGTCAATCTTGAACTGCTTTACGAAAACGGAGTCCATGGGCTCGCCTTCCTTGGCGTTGAGAGCGTCGTTCATACCCTTTTTCACCTGGGCCATGTTGAGCTCACCGAAACCGTTCTGGGTCATGACAAGGCCGAAGTTTACGCCAAGAAGGTAAGATGCGGTGTCAATCTGGCCCTTATTGGGGAGAAGGTCACGTACTTCCTTTGAGCCCTCTACCTTGGGAGAGCCGCAGGCCATCAGCATGGCGGCTGCGCCGGCGATGGCAAGAATCTTTGCAAATTTCATTTTGTATTTGTTTTTAAGTTTAAATTCAAAAATTTTGAGCCTTAACTGCTCAGCCTACAAATATATAAAACTTCCGGAACAATTCCTAAAGAAAACCGACGACTGGAAAAAAATAGGTACTGAACAGCAATTTTATTTGCATTTGTCATTTTTTATGCCGATATTGTTCGAAAGCCACATTTTGGGGCACAAAATGCCAATAGATTCACATATCCTGCACTCAAAGCTCAAGACCTTTTTCGGGTGGGACTCGTTCAAGGGAGACCAGGAGAGCATCATTCGCCATCTCACTGAGGGCGGCAACTGTTTTGTGTTAATGCCCACCGGCGGCGGCAAGTCTTTGTGCTACCAGCTCCCGGCCCTTCTCATGGAAGGAACGGCCATAGTGATATCGCCGCTCATAGCCCTCATGAAAAACCAGGTGGACGCCATCCGCGGCTTTGAATCGGCCGAAGAAGGAATTGCGCATTTCCTTAACTCCTCCCTCAGCCGCATAGAGGCCGCCCAGGTGCAGGAGGACCTCCTGAGGGGTGTCACCAAGCTCCTTTACGTGGCTCCGGAATCCCTTACCAAAGAAGAGAACATCGCCCTTCTCAGGGGCATAAAGATATCTTTCTACGCCGTAGACGAAGCCCACTGCATATCCGAGTGGGGCCATGACTTCCGTCCGGAATACCGTAAAATCCGCTCCATCATTGAAGATATCCAGCCGGCTCCGGTAATAGCCCTTACCGCAACCGCCACTCTAAAAGTGCAGTCCGATATCCTCAAGAACCTCAAGATCCAGGATGCAACGGTGTTCAAGAGTTCCTTCAACCGCCCCAACCTATATTATGAGGTAAGGGACAAGGTGGAACCAGAGAAGGACATAATCCGTTTCCTTCGCCAGAATCCCGGCAAGAGCGGCATCATCTACTGCCTCAGCCGCAAGAAGGTGGAAGAACTGGCCCAGGTGCTGTCCGTAAACGGCATTAGGGCCCTTCCGTATCATGCCGGCCTGGATGCCAAAACCCGCGCCGAAAACCAGGACAAGTTTCTGATGGAGGAGATAGACGTAATTGTTGCCACCATCGCCTTCGGCATGGGCATAGACAAGCAGAACGTGCGCTTTGTAATCCACTACGACATTCCAAAGAGCATAGAGGGCTATTACCAGGAAACAGGGCGTGCGGGCCGTGACGGCCAGGAAGGCACCTGCATCACATATTACAGCTACAAGGATATCCAGAAACTGGAGAAATTCATGCAGGGGAAACCCATCGCAGAGCAGGAAATCGGCCGGCAGCTCCTCAAGGAAACAGTTGCATACGCAGAGTCCAGCCAGTGCCGCCGGAAGCTCCTTCTCAATTACTTCGGGGAGGACTACCCCCAGGACAACTGCGGCTGCTGCGACAACTGCCTGCATCCCAAGGCCCGCTTCGACGGCCATGAGGAAATGTGCCTTGTGATTGAGCTCATAGAGTCCCTCAAGGAACACTTCAAGCTTGAGCATATCGCTCTTATCCTTACCGGAGAGGCCAGTGCCATGGTAAAGTCCTACCACCACGACCGCCTGCCTCTTTTCGGCGCAGGAAAAGACCACGGCCCGCGTTTCTGGATGGCTGTAATCCATCAGGGCCTCATACTCCATTTCCTGGAGAAAGACATTGACAATTACGGCCTTATTTCCGTAACGGACAAAGGCCGGGAGTTCTATGCCCATCCCACGGAACTAATGCTGGTAGAAGACCGCACCTTCTCTGAAGGCGAAGACGACGATGAAGAGGATGCCGCGGCGGTAAGGGGCGGCGGTGGCGGAGACCCCGTACTCCTTTCCATGCTCAAGGACCTCCGGAAGGATGTCGCCCGCAAAATGAGGGTGCAGCCTTGGGTGGTGTTCAGTGACCCTTCGCTGGAAGACATGACCATTGTCTATCCGCTCACCCTCAAGGAACTGTCGGAAAAATGCCAGGGCGTGGGTGAGGGCAAGGCCCGTAAATTCGGCCAGCCTTTCATAGACCTCATTGCAAAGTACGTGGAGGAAAATGAGATAGACCGCCCGGACGACTTCGTGCTTAAGAGCGTGGCGCCAAAATCCGGCAACAAGGTGTACATAATCCAGGCCATAGACCGCAAACTCCCTCTGGACGACATCGCGCGTGCAAAGGGCCTTGACATGGATCAGCTTCTCACGGAGCTGGAGGCCATAGTGAGCACCGGCACCAGGCTCAACCTAAGTTATTATATTGCCGATACCCTTGACCCTGAGGTTGTTGAGGAGCTCTACGACTGGTTCAAGGAAGAGGCTTCGTCGGATTCCCTCTCCGAAGCCCGCAAGGAGCTTTCGGCCGACTACGAGGACATCGAAATCAGGCTTGTGAGGCTGAAATTCCTCTGTGAGGTTGCGAATTAAAGGTAGATCAGGGAAGACAGGTTTTCCGGGCAAAACAGCCTTTTGGCCATCTCCTGAAGCTGTTCAGGGGTAATTGAGTCTATTATTCGGCGGGTCTCTTGGGCCGACATCACTTCTCCCCAGGCAAGCATGCTTTTCCCAAGGGAGAGGCACTGGGCCTCGCCGGCTTCGGAACTTATTGCAAGCTGTCCCAGGAGCTGTTTGCGGTAGGCTTTCAGGCGGGCATCCGTTAGCGGCTTGTCCCGGAGCCCGGCAAGAATCTTGTCTATGGCTTTCAGGCAATTGTCCAGGTTCGGCCTGTCACAGCCGAAGGTGATTGCCACAACCCCGGAGTCTGCATACTGCGTGTAGGAGCACTCTATGCCGTACACCCAACCGCGTTTTTCGCGCAGTTCCGCGTTGAGAAGGGAGTTTGACGCCGGGCCCCCGAGGATGTTCGTGAGCATTGCCGCCACAAAGCGGTCCGGGGTCTCGTACAGCGACGGCGCAATGCCGCCGATGACGGCGTTGACCTCGTGGTTGTGTTTGTCAATGGTTTTGTTGAAAGGATTGCCGATCGGAGTCGGCAATGACGTCTCTTCGTCATGCCCGGCTTGACCGGGCATCTTATAGGATTCGATGTATTTAAGTACCTGTTTCTCCAGTCTGTCAAGGTCAATGTCGGCAACAATGGAAAGGGCCATGCGGGAGGGGATGAACTTCTCCTTCACAAAGCGCCTCATCATGTCCGGCTTTATCTTTTTTACGCTGGCCTGCGTCCC
>JAFVDC010000120.1 GCA_017478685.1 Bacteroidales bacterium
TAATGCCGCCGTGGTACCGCAGCTGGTGGTTCTATTCGGCCCTCCTTCTCATTGCGGTGTTCCTGATGGTTTCCTCTGTGGTGCAGTACAACCGCCGCTCGGAGAAAGCCCTTGCCACCACGCTCTCCCGCTGGGTGGAAACCTCCGTGGAAAGCCCTTCTGAGCCCCATCCGTCGCCGCTTGGCCAGGACGAGGCCGAACTTATAGGGAAGCTTAACAGCTATGTGGAAGAGCACATGTCCGACAACACCCTGAACGTTGCGGATATAGCAAGGGAGGCCGCCATGAGCAGGGCCTCCCTGTACAGCAAGGTGAAGGCAATTACCGGAATGGGCGTTGCGCAGTACGTGGAGGACCTCCGTATCCGCCGTGCATGCCATCTTCTGAAGGAAACCCGCAAGAGTGTTGCCGAAATCTCCGAAGAAGTGGGCTTTTCCTCCCCCAACTACTTCAGCATGCGCTTCAAGCAGGCCGTTGGCATTTCTCCGCTCACCTTCCGGAAGAATTCCGCAGGCTAAGCTGCGCCCCGGGACATGAAAAATTGCGATTTATTAAAATATTCGGTATCTTTGTGATTCCGATAAGGTAGTTAGAGAGAGGTGAAATAAGAGTATAAACTATTCAATATATATGAGTAAACATTTCACTTTACCTTATGAGGGCGGTCTCATTGAGAAAAACCTCCCGGCAGGAATCCTGCACACCTATGAGAAAATCTGGACAAAGGTATACCAGGATTCGCGTCCGGCTTCCTATGCAGTTGCAGACATCATAGAAGATGCCATCAAAAACCATCAGGGCGGTCTTTTCAGGCTGGGTCTCACAACCGGCGCCACCCCCACTTCGCTTTACAATGAACTTACGCGCCGTTATGAGGCCGGTAAAATCTCATTCAAGAACGTAGAGGTAGTCACAATAGACGAGTACTATCCCACTTCCTCTGATGAACTCCAGAGCCGTAACCACTCCATCCATGAAGCCCTTCTGGACAAGGTTGACATCCTCAAGGAAAACATCCACATCCCGGACGGAACTGTGCCTGAAGACAAGCTCAGCGAATACTGCATTGAGTTTGACGCCATCGCCCGCAATCTGGACCTTCTGGTAATCGGCGTAGGTGAGCAGGGCCAGGTAGGTTTCAACGAGGCCGGCTCAAACATCAAGACCCGCACCCGCACGGTGCGCCTCTCCTACAACTCCCGCAAGCGTCAGGCAAAGAACTTCGGCCACGACATCACCGCCACCCCGGACAAGGCTATTACACTTGGTATCGGCACAATGCTAAGCGCCAAGAAGATCATCCTCATGGCCTGGGGCGAAGACAAGGCCAATGTGGTGAAGGCCATTGCCGAAGGCCAGATGACAACGGACTGCCCGGCATCCCTCCTGCAGGCCCACGACCACATTTCCCTGTATGTGGACGAAACCGCCGGCAGCCTCCTCACCCGCAGCGTGGCCCCTTGGCTGGTAGGTCCCTGCGACTGGACTCCCAAATTCATCCGCAAGGCCGTGGTATGGCTCTGCGAGGTAACAGGAAAGCCCATCCTCAAGCTCACGGAAAAGGACTACCTCAACAACAACCTGGACGAACTCCTCCAGAAGTTCGGCCCGTATGACAAGATTAACATAGACGTCTTCAACGACCTCCAGCATACCATCACCGGCTGGCCCGGCGGAAAGCCCAATGCAGACGACACCACCCGTCCCGTGAGCGCAAAGCCGTTCCCCAAGACAGTGCTCATCTTCAGCCCCCACCCGGACGACGACGTCATTTCCATGGGCGGCACCTTCATCCGTCTGGTGTCCCAGGGCCACAACGTGCATGTAGCCTATGAAACTTCCGGCAACGTGGCCGTCCACGACGATGTTGTGCTCCAGCACATGGACTGCGCATATCAGCTTGGTTTTGCCGACAAGTTCGCAGAGGTCAAGGCCATTGTGGACAGCAAGGTTCCCGGAGAACCCGAGCCCCGCGCCCTACTTGAGATGAAGGGTGCCATCAGGCGCTCCGAAGCCCGCGGCGCAGTGCGCTCCTTCGGCCTGAATGACAATACAAACGTCCACTTCCTCAACCTCCCGTTCTACGAGAGCGGCGGCATCAAGAAGAACCCCCGTTCCCAGGCCGACGTCGACATCATCAAGAAGCTCATCAGTGACCTCAAGCCTCACATGATCTTCATGGCCGGAGACCTCGCAGACCCTCA
>JAFVDC010000121.1 GCA_017478685.1 Bacteroidales bacterium
AACCAGCTTCGTGAGAAAATCGGCATCATGTTCGGCAATCCTGAAACCACAACCGGTGGTAACGCCCTCAAGTTCTACGCTTCCGTGCGCCTGGACATCCGTCGCACCACCCAGATCAAGGACGGAGACGACGCCCTTGGCAACCACGTGAAGGTAAAGGTTGTGAAAAACAAGATGGCCCCGCCTTTCCGCAAGGCCGAATTCGACATCGTGTTAGGTGAAGGTATCTCCCGCAGCGGAGAAATAGTGGACCTCGGCGTAGAGCTTGGCATCATCCAGAAGTCCGGCTCATGGTTCAGCTACAACGAATCCAAACTTGCCCAGGGCCGTGAGGCAGTGAAGAACCTCATGACAGACAACCCGGAACTCTCAGAAGAAATCGAGGCCAAGATCCGCGAGGCCCTCTCCAAGGTTCAGGACTAGTATCCACTATTACTCTTATAGTCTTAGTCACGTTTGGCAATTGCGATTCGTGACTAAGATTGTTTTGTTCCCGTAACTCGCCGCAAGCGGAAACACGCCCAAACGCGCATGAGTGGGCAAAAGGGTTGACAGTTTTGGCGGAAATGATTATTTTTGCAGTATGAAAGTACGTCTTCTGGGAAAAACCCCCGATGAACTGAGGGAAATAGCCCTGAGTGCAGGCCTTCCGGCGTTTGCCGGGAAGCAGATCGCTCAGTGGCTGTATGTGAAAAGGGTGCGTTCAATAGGGGAGATGACCAACCTGTCAAAAAACGGCAGGGCCGCCCTTGAAGAGATTGCCGAAGTTGGGATGACGGCTCCCGTGGATGTACAGGTGTCCTCGGATGGCACAAAGAAGTATCTGTTCCCTGTAAGATGCCCGGTTGGGGCAGGACACGACGCGGCCGAAGTTCGCTACGAAGACTCGTGCGTGGAAGCCGTAATGATACCGGAAGGGGACCGCAAGACTCTCTGCGTTAGTTCCCAGGCCGGATGCAAGATGGGCTGCAAGTTCTGCATGACAGGACGGCAGGGATTTCACGGTAACCTCAGCGCCGCGGACATCCTGTCCCAGTATTTTGCCATAGAGGAGGCAGGGGAACTTACCAACACCGTTTTCATGGGCATGGGAGAGCCCCTTGACAACTGGGAAGAAGTGAAAAGGGTTATCACGGTACTCACCGCAGACTGGGGCCTTGCATGGAGTCCCAAACGCATTACCCTCAGCACAATAGGCGTTATCCCCAATCTCAGGAAATTCCTCTCCGAAAGTAAGTGCCACCTTGCCGTAAGCCTTCACAATCCGTTCCCGGAAGAACGCCTTGAGATGATGCCCGTCCAGAAGGCCTGGAGCGCCGCGGAGGTTATCCGCCTCATAAAAAGCTATGATTTCACCGGCCAGCGCCGCGTAAGTTTTGAATATACCGTCTTTGACGGCTGGAACAACACTCCCCGTCATGCCGAAGCCCTCCGGAAACTCCTGAGAGGCCTGGAGTGCAGGGTAAACCTCATCCGGTTCCACCGTATCCCGGATTTCCCGTTCGGCCCGGCCCCGGACAAAGTCATGGAAGAATTCCGTGACATGCTCTCCGAGGGCGGCATAACCGCAACTATCAGGGCCTCAAGGGGAGAGGACATATACGCAGCCTGCGGCCTCCTTGCCGGTAAACACGGCTCAAAGTCATGAGAAAGATTCTGGGCATACTGGTTCTGGCCTTGTCCATGGCCCTCTCCTTAGGGGCCCAGGAAACCCGTGTGGCCGAACCCACTTCTTCCACCTTCGGCCTCAGCAGCTCCGACGAAGCCTTTGTAAAAAAGATGCGTCACCGTATGGACAGCATCCGGAAACACCGTCCCACGGTGGCGCTGGTCCTCTCCGGCGGCGGCGCAAAGGGTGCAGCTACAATCGGGGCACTTGAGTACCTTAAAAAATATGATTTCCCCATTGACGTTGTTGCCGGAACCAGCATCGGCGGCCTTATCGGCGGCCTTTATGCCCTGGGATATACCCCCGCATCAATTGACACCATGGTCCGGAACATGGACTGGGACATGGCGCTCTCCGACAAAGTGGACAAGTCCTACGTCCCGTATTCCCGCATCCGCTACCGGGAAAAATACCTGCTCTCAATCCCGTTCTACTACAGGCAGGACGATTACCGGCGCTTCATAACCGGAGACGCATCCCTCTCGGACGGTCTTTCCAGGAAGTTCGACCTCGGTGCCACCAAAGATGTGAAAAACAACCTCATGGGCAGCCTGCCGTCCGGTTTCGTGTACGGCCAAAACGTGAATCAGGTGTTCACCTCGCGCTCCGTGGGGTACTCGGACTCCCTTGACTTTGCCAAGCTTCCCATTCCGTTTGTGTGCGTTGCCACGGACATGGTTTCATCCAAGGCCAAGATCTGGCACAGCGGTTCCATCAACACCGCCCTTCGCTCCACCATGTCCATCCCCGGGCTGTTTGTGCCCGTCAGGACGGAGGGCATGATCCTGGTGGACGGCGGCATGCGAAACAACTATCCCGCCAACCTTGTCAAAAGCATGGGGGCCGATATCATCATCGGCATAGACCTCTCCGGCGCAAACCCTTCGGCCGAAAAAATCCAGAACCTTGGGGATATCCTCATGCAGTCCATGGACCTTTTCTCCAATGATGCCAGGGAGTACAACCTGCCTCTTTTCGATATCTCCATCCACCCGGACCTCACCGGATACAACATGCTCAGTTTCAATGCCGAAGCCATGGACGTGATGTACTGGAAAGGTTACCGCGCGGCTGCAGAGAAAACACGTCAGCTGGATTCTCTCCGCGCCGTCCTTGGGAAAAGCCGCTTCTCCCTTCAGGCGGCTCCAGCAACGGATATCGGCGTAAAGGCCGTGGTGATAGAAGGCATTGACATTGTGGGCGTCCCTCAGAAGGAGGCCGATTATATCCGCTCCAGGATGTACATAAAGCCCGGTTCCATTGTGAACAAGCGGGTGATAGAGGAAGACATAGCCAAAATCTTCGGCAGGGGAGCCTACGACTACGTGAACTATGAACTCCGCGGCTCCTCGGAGCCATACCGGCTCAGGATCATCTGCAAGAGGGGGCCCATGCACCAGTTCGGCCTGGGAGTCAGGATGGATTCCCGTGACCTTGTGAGCATCCTCCTCAACGTTGGCCTCAACACCAATGCCATGAGCGGCCATTCCCTGGATTTCACTTCCCGAATTAGCACCAACCCCTATGCCGAACTAAGGTATTCCTACAATGCTCCCGTCTTTGCAACCTTCAACGCCAGGGCGTTTGTGCGCTACACTGATTCCAACCGCTTCCTCTCCGGCAGTGACCGCTTTAACATCTCCTTCATCCAGGGCACCCAGGAGCTGTTCATGTCCAACATGCGCTGGTCTGCCATGGATATCAAGGTGGGCCTTCAGAACCACTTCTACAAGGTTATCAACGTCCTTTCCAACGCCGGTGTCGGAGATTACGACTATCCCGCAGACCTCAAGGATTACCCCGGGGCCTTCATAACCGGGCGCGTGGAAACACTTGACAACGGCTATTTCCCCACAAAGGGTGTGTCGGCCGGATTCAGGTCAGAGATACTTACAAGGGCGCTGTATCCATCCGAGCCCCTGTTTTTTGGCGCGGCTTCCGCAGATTTCACGGTGCCGGTGACCTTCGGCCGGTTTACCCTTATCCCGCAGGGTAGCATAAGGCTCCTGTTTGGAGACGACATCCCCATCCAGTACGCAAACGTCATGGGCGGTGACCTCTGGGGGCAGTACGTAGACCAGCAAATCCCGTTTGTGGGCGTGAGCAACTCCGCATTCCGGCGTAACTGCCTTGCCGTGGCCCGCCTGGATGCCAGGGTGCGTCTCTGGGACAACCATTATGTTTCCCTCATGGGCAACGTCGCCTACGACTTCGTGGACTTCGATAGCATAGTGAGCGGAGAGATGGTGGGCGGCGCAGGCATCAGCTATGCGTACAACTCCGTTTTCGGCCCGCTGAAACTCCAGCTTCACTGGTCCAGCCTTACCCAAAGGGTGGGAGCATACCTCTCCCTTGGCTATAATTTCTAGGAACATGGAGTATTCCCGCAGCCTTTCCCGTTTGCAGCGCCTCACCTCCAAGGCCGAATACTGCCGTCAGGATATTTACAGGAAAGCCCTGAAAGACCTTGACGGAGATGCATCGGAGGCTGCCAGGCTTGTAGAGGAACTGGTGCGTGAGCGGTATGTGGATGATGCCCGGTATGCTTCGGCCTATGCCCGCGAGAAAGCCTCCCTTCAGGGCTGGGGCCCGGTGAAAATACGCTTCCAACTGCGCGCAAAGGGCGTTTCAGATGCCGATATCACGGCCGCCCTCGCCGAAATTGACCCGGATTCGGCGGATGTCCGCCTGCAGAGGCTCCTTGCAGCCAAGGCCAAATCCCTTTCCGGAGACCCCCAGATACGGCTCAAGCTCATTCGATTCGGCCTTTCACGCGGGTACGACTACTCCCAGGTTGAGGCCGCCCTTGCTTTTCTCGCTGATAACAATTAATTTTGCAGTCCAAAATAATGGCAGGACGATCTGTCGCGGCAAATCCCGCCCATAGGCGGTGATGATGCTGAGGAAAGTCCGCACAGGACAGGGCACCCGTCTGTGGAAAGCACAGTGGGGAGTAATCTTCAACGGGCGTAACAGAAAACAACCGCCGGAGTTTTTCTTTTTTTTTCTCCGGTAAGGGTGAAAACGCGGGGTAAGAGCCCACGACGCCGTATGGCAACATCCGGCGGGTACGCAGTACGGGCCTGCAAGACCAAATATACCGGCAGCTGAGGGCTGCCCGCCTGATGCCGGGGGGTAGGTTGCGAAGATAAATGACAGATTTAAAAACAGAAAGCGGCTTACGGCCCTGCCATTTTTTTATATGCGTGGAGACAAATCACTATATATCAGTTGATTATGCAAAAACGTCTACCTGGATTCAGGTAGACGTTTTTGTGTAAACTGCTGGTAGTGAGGCATTTGCCTCCACGGGCGTATTACAGCCTTTCGCGGATAGCTTTTGTTGCTTCTTCGTAGCCGGGCTTTTCAAGAAGGGCGAACATGTTCTTCTTGTAGGCCTCTACGCCGGGCTGGTTGAAGGGGTTCACGCCAAGGATGTAGGCGCTGATGCCGCAAGCGAATTCAAAGAAGTACAGAAGGCCGCCAAGGTTGAAGGCATCCACCTTTACCATGTTTACGGAAATCTGGGGAACGCCACCGTCTATGTGGGCCAGGCGTGTGCCGAGTTCGGCCATGTGGTTGCAGTGCTCCACGTGCTTTCCGGCAAGGAAGTTGAGCTGGTCAAGGTTCTGGGAATCGGACTCGATGACAACGCTCCTTTGTGCACGATCTACGTGAAGGACGGTTTCGAACATTATGCGGGAACCTTCCTGGATGAACTGCCCCATGGAGTGGAGGTCTGCGGTGTTGTTTACGCTGGCGGGATAGATGCCCTTGCCGTCCTTGCCTTCGGATTCACCGTAAAGCTGTTTCCACCATTCGGCCACATAGGTGAGCTTGGGGTTGTAGTTCACAAGGATTTCCGTGCCGAAACCAAGCTCCGAGTGAAGGAGGTTACGCATTGCGGCGTAGATGATGGCGGGGTTTTTCTCGCTCTTGATTTCCAGGCCTTTCATGGCATCCAGGGCACCCTGGACAAGGGCGCGGATATCGAAGCCGGCCACGCAAATGGGCAGGAGGCCGACGGGAGTGAGGACGCTGAAACGGCCGCCTACATTGTCCGGGACCACAAAGGTGCGGTAGTTCTCCTGGGTGGAGAGGGTTTTGAGTGCGCCCTTTTTGGCGTCCGTGATGGCTACAATGCGGTCTGAGGCTTCCTCCTTGCCGTACTGGCTCTCAAGGAACTGCTTTACAATGCGGAAGGCCACAGCGGGCTCAGTGGTGGTGCCGCTCTTGGAAATCACGATGCATGCTACGTTGCGCTCTGCGGCAAGGTCCATGAGCTCTGCCAGGTATTCCTCAGAGAGGTTGTTGCCTGCGAAGACGACTTCAGGGGCATCCTTGCGCTTTAACTGTTTTGCGAAGTTGTGGCTGAGGGCCTCGATTACGCATTTTGCACCAAGATATGAACCTCCAATGCCGATGGCAATGACAAGGTTGATGCCTTTATTGACCCATTTGTCACGGATGGCTTCGTACTCTCCAAGTTCGCGGTCCGAAATCTGGCGGGGGAGTTTCTTCCAGCCAAGGAAGTCGTTGCCGGCGCCGGTTTCTTCCTTGAGGGTGTCAAATGCGTCCATGGCCTTTGCTACATAGGCCTCAAACTTTGCTGCATCTGCAAAAGAGGAGCAGCCTTTTACATCTACTTTAATCATATACTGCTTTGTATAATTATATTCGAGGATGCGAATTTACGCAAAAATCCCGGAATAATCATTATCTTTGCAAATGAATATGAGACTCTCAAGAGTTATACTTACCATTGCGCTTATATGCCTTGGCTCCTGTTCCGGGGCTCAGGTCAAGCATTATGTGGCAAAACCCGTGAAGGAATACCCCCACGACAGAGGGGCGTATACTCAGGGACTCTTCTTCCATAACGGCACCCTATATGAAACTACCGGCGGCTGGGGAGAAAGCTCCATCCGTACCGTAGACCTTGAAACCGGAAAGCCCATTGTCACCAAACGCCTGAACCAGAAATACTTCGGGGAAGGCTCATGTGTCTTCAACGGAGAACTGTACGTCCTCACCTGGACAAGCCGCGTGGCGTTCCGCTACAACCCGGAAACCCTTGAGTACATAAAAACCGTGGGCTACTCCCGTGAAGGCTGGGGACTTACCACAAACGGAAAAAGCCTCATAGCCTCTGACGGCACCTCAAACCTGTTTTTCCTCAATCCCAACCTTACCCTGGAAAAGAAGATTCAGGTTACCCTCAACGGCCACCCGCTCCGGAACCTCAACGAACTTGAGTGGATAGATGGCAAAATCTGGGCAAACGTGTACCTCACGGACACCATCGTAATCATTAATCCAATAAGTGGCAAGGTTACCGCCACCATAGACTGCAAAGGCCTCCTCCCTGAAAAGGAAAGAAGGCGCGACACCGATGTCCTCAACGGCATCGCACTGGACTCTAAAGGCCGAATTTACCTCACCGGTAAAAACTGGC
>JAFVDC010000122.1 GCA_017478685.1 Bacteroidales bacterium
ATCCAGGGCCCGGGTGAAGGTGCCCGCGAAGCCGCCAGCAGTATTCTGAATGATATTTTAAGGTAAGAGATACCCGGTCAAGCCGGGTATGACGGCCCTATATTCTGTCGATATCGGCCCAGCCGAAGCGGGCGGGATATAGCCAGGCGCGTTCCGTATGCTCCATGACGCCGTAGTCCAGGGATACCTTAGGGCATTCGCTGTAGGCCCTTTCCACAAAGGCGGGTTCCAGGATGTGCTCCTTCCAGCCGCGGAAGAGTTCCGTGACCTCAGGGACGTATTTCTCCAGTTCCTGGCAGATTGTGGCGGCCTTCCATACGAAAATACCGCTGTTCCAGAAGAATTCTCCGGTGCGGATAAACACCTCTGCAAGCTCCTGTGACGGCTTTTCCGTGAAGGTCTTCACCTTCAGGGGGCCGGCCATGAGATGGGCGTTTCGGCCTTCCTTCACCTGAATGTAGCCAAAGTTTACTTCGGCCGATTTGGGGACAATCCCAAGGGTCATGAGGACGTCATGCTCCTCTACGTAGGAGAAGGCGTCGGTGACGGTTGCGGCAAACATGGATTCGTCCCGGATTACAAGGTCCCAGGGGGTGGCTACAATCACGGCATCAGGGTCACGGAGCAGAATGGTATATGCCGCCAGGGCCATGCAAGGGGCCGTTTTTCTGGCAAAAGGTTCCTCAAGGATATTCTCCGGAGGGAGCATGGGCAGGGCCTTGCGGGCATCTGCCGCGTACTTTGAAAGCGTCACCACCAGAATGTTCTGGTCTGGCACGACGCCTTTGAATCTGTTGTATGTAAGTGCGTACTGGGAGCGGTTTCCGCTGCCGTCGGCCATTATCACACAGTATCTGTGGTTATTCATTATGCGGTTGGTTATTTATACAAACATTGGTATCCATGCCTGCGGGTAGTACCTCACGCGGGTTTCGTCTTGCTCTACGGTAACGGAAACAATGTCAAAAAACACTTCCTGGCCGTAAAGGTGCTTGGCGTTGAGGTACCTGAGCGCTGCGGCCGAAATCCGCTTTTGCTTTATTGGCGTCACCTGGTCCGACACCGCGGTGGTGACGGGAGCCTTGCGGGTTTTGACCTCTACAAAGTGAAGGCCGTCCGGGCCCTCTGACACTATGTCAATTTCAAGATGTCCGGCCCTCCAGTTGCGGTCCAGTATCTGATGGCCGCGCGACGACAGGAAGTCGCAGGCCATCTGCTCTCCAAGCTCTCCTAATTTACTGGTTCTAAGAACGTTCATCCTATTCAAATTTAACAACTGTGACCCCTGCCCCGCCAAACTGAACGTGTTCGTCCTGGGCCGAAACCACGCCGGGTACGGTGCGGAGGTATTTCTGTATTTCCTCCCTCAGGGCACCTGTTCCTTTTCCGTGCAAAATCCGCACCGAAGGAACGCCCAGCATGAGGGCATCGTCAATATATTTCATTACAATTTCCATGGCATCGGCCACTCTTTCTCCTCTTACGTCAAGTTCCGTGGAGAAGTTTGCCTTCCGCTCCTTGATTGCGGTGTCGTAGACCTGACGCGGTTTGGCCGAAGGAGCCTTGGCCACCGCCTTGTATTCGTTGGCGGTAATGCGCTCAACGCGGTCCAGGGGCAGTTTTGTGGTAATGTTGCCGACAATTACCGTCACGGCCTTGGAGCTGACTTTTGAAACCTCCCCGACCATGCCGTTGTCCTTGATGCGGACTTTCTCTCCAACCTTGAGCGGGGCGCTGCGGAAGGCGGCCATCTTGCGGGACTCGGCCTCTTCCTGCTCCATCTGCTTAAGGGTTTCACCGCTGGCGCGGCGCTTTTTGCGGGCGTCTTCGCGGGCCTTGCGGCTCTGGACGTCCTTGAGCTTTTTGTCTATGTAGTTTTCCCGCTTGCTGCTTTCTTCGGCAAGGGCGCCAAGGAAGCCCTGCAACTGGGCGCGGGCGGCTTTGGTCTCTTCTTTTTCGGCCTGGGACTCCTTGATGGCGCGGATGGTTCCCTCCACGCGCTTGTTGGCTTCGCGAACAATCTTTTCGGCTTCTGCGCGGGCTTCGTCAAGGATGCGGCGGCGCATTTCCTTTATGTCCTCAAGTTCTTTTTCATAGCGGTCCGTGAGGCCTTCAAGGGTTTTGTCCGTTGCGCGGATTTTGGTAAGTTTCTCGTCCAGGGCACGGCGGCTGCGGGCAATCTTGCGGAGGTTCCGTTCTATGCCCACAAACTGCTCGCCGGCACGGTCTTCGGCGTCGTGGACAATCTGCTCCGGGAGCCCCATCTTGCGGGCCAGTTCAAAGGCGAACGATGAGCCCGGGAGGCCTTGCTCCAGCACAAACAGCGGGGCCACGGTGGCGGCGTCAAACTGCATCGCGCCGTTGATTACGCCTGAATCCGTGCCCGAAGCATACAGCGTGAGGTTGGTGTAGTGCGTGGTGATTACTCCGTAGGCGCCGCGGGTGTCAAGTTCGTGGAGAATGGCTTCGGCAATGGCTCCGCCTGCAGCGGGCTCGGTTCCGCCGCCGAATTCATCTATGAGAACAAGTGTCTTGGAATCGGCCACCTCCAGCATGGCCTTCATGTCCGTGAGGAAGGAGCTGTAGGTGGAGAGGTCGTTTTCCAGGGATTGGTCGTCTCCGATGGACACCATAATCCGGTCAAATACAGGCAGTTCAGATGTCTCTGAGGTGGGGATGAGCATGCCCCACTGGAACATGTACTGAAGCAGGCCGGTAGTTTTGAGGCACACGCTCTTTCCGCCGGCGTTGGGGCCGGAAATAAGGAGGATGTGCTTTTGCGGGGTAAGGGTTACCGTAAGCGGGACTATTGCCTTTTTCTCCCGCCGAAGGGACCGCTCCAGAAGGGGATGGCGGGCCTTCCTCAGCCTCAGGGAGCCGTCTTCGCTCACAACGGGCATTCCGGCAACATAGGACAGCGCCACGCCGGCCTTAGCCATAATGAAGTCCAGTTCTCCTATAAACTGGGCTCCGGCAATGAGCTCCGGCACAAACGGCCTCAGGAATTCGGCAAACTCATACAGTATCTTGGCAATTTCCCTGGTTTCGGCAAAATGGAGTTCAGAGATCTCATTTTGCAGCGCCACAATTTCCGCGGGCTCCATGAAAGTGGTTTTGCCGGTGGCGCTTTCGTCGTAGACAAAGCCCTGGAACGCCTTCTTTTTGGCCGATGCCACCGGGATGAGCATTTTGCCGTCACGGATGGCCACCGACGCGTCTGCGTCCGAGAGCCCTTCCTGCTGCGCCTGCCGAAGGATGGCGTTCATGCGCTTGGAGACACCTATTTCCTTGTCCTTTATGCTGCGGCGGATCTTGTAAAGTTCATCGCTGGCGGTATCCTTGATTTCCCCGTGACGGTCCAGGATGGAGTCTATCCGCTGCATCACCTCTGCGGGGGCGCTTATGCCGGCGGCCATGTGCTGGAGGTTGGGGTAGATGCCCTCCTTTACCGTGTGGAAGAAGTGGAGGGCCTTCCTGAGGGTGTCCAGGAGCGTGCGCAGTTTACCAAGGGAAAGGATGTCTATGGAGGCGTTTTTGCCGATTGGCTCCAGAAACTGGATGGCATCTATGTAGCCGGAAGTGGGGAAACTTTCCTCGAACATGAGGATGAGCCTCATTTCGTCTGTGAGGAGGTGCCTTCGGCGTATTTCTTCGGCCGAAGTGGAAAATTCCTCCGTGGCCACCCTTTCGGCGGCATATTCCGTGCAGCAGCGGGCGCTGATATCGGCCCTGACCTTGTCAAAACCAAGCTTGGATTCTACTCTGCCGTCCATTCTCTACGCTTCCTCCTTATTCTTTACTGTCAGGGTTTTACCCAGGATGGTCCTGAGCTCCTCTATGTCTTTTACGGTTTGGATTTGCCCGCCGTGCACATAAGAGACGTTGCCTGTTTCTTCACTGACCACAATGACATCAGCGTCTGTGTCTTCGGTGACGCCTATTGCTGCGCGGTGCCTCATGCCGTAATGGGCGGGAATGTCCCTTCTGGCGGTCATGGGGAGCTGGCAGCGGGCGGCCTCTATGCGGTCTCCCACGATTATCATGGCGCCGTCGTGGAGAGGGGAGTTCTTGAAGAAGATGTTCATTATGAGGCGGCGGTTGATTTCGGCCTCAAAGGCATCTCCGGTGGCCTTGTATTCGTCAAGGTCGCTCTTGTGCTGGAGCACTATGAGGGCGCCGGTCTTTTCCGCTGCCATGGCGCGCACGGCCTCCGAGAGTTCTACAACAGACTGCGACCCCATGGATTCCTCCTTGATGCCCATTAGTTTGTTGAAAATCTCTCCGCTTCTTCTGGAAATGCCGGACTGCACTGCCAGGCGGTTGAGAAGGTGCCGGATTTCGGGCTGGAACAGAATGATGATGGCAAGTACACCAACGTCCAGGAGTGCTCCCAAAAGGGCGCTCATCATCCTCATGTTGAGGGCTTTTACCAGCGCCTGCAGTATGAGAAGCACCGCCAGGATAAGAACTATGTTAAGGATGCCGGTGTCTTTCCGGAGGCTTCTTATGAGGAAAAAGATGATGAGGGCCACCATGAGGATGTCCAGGAGGTCCGCCCACCCGAAACTAAGAAAGCCGAATATTCCCAGCACTTTTATCATAGTTCACAAAGATAGCAATTTTATCGCGATGCCACAACCCCCGCCATCCCCATTATGTTTCTCCCCTTGTGGTGGATGTTAACTGATTGTTTATCAGCCGTTTGTGTAATATTCTACCAGAAAAAGTTCTACCAGACAATCTTATAAGCGCCTGTGCGTCAATAATTTAACCTCCACCACCAAAACTTTGCAACCAAGTTGCACTGGACGCTCAGTACCTTTGCACTGTAAAAACACACCTGATATGGAACATAATCATCATAATAACCCGGATTGCGGCTGCCATGAGCACCATCATCATGAACATGAATGTGAGTGTCACGAGCATCATCACGGCGGCCATGAGCATCACCATCACCATCACCATGAGGAGGAAGAGGAAGGCCACGGCCGTCTCATAAAAATAATTGCCGCGGCAGTGCTTCTTGCAGCCGCCTGGCTCATAGAGAAAAACACCTCCTGGACCACCTGGCAGTATCTTCTGCTGTACCTTGTGCCTTACCTCGTTGTAGGTTGGGACACCCTCAAGGAGGCGGCCGAAGCCCTGGTTCACGGAGAGCCCCTAAGCGAGGATTTCCTCATGAGCGTAGCCACCCTTGGCGCCCTTGGGATAGGATTCATGCCCGGGGCCGAAACCCAGTTCCCGGAAGCCGTCTTTGTGATGCTGTTCTTCCAGGTTGGAGAACTCTTTGAGGAGATGGCCGAAGGCCGAAGCCGGAAATCCATCAGCCACCTTATGGACATAAGGCCTGATTCGGCCAATGTGGAACGTGACGGAAACCTTGTCACGGTGCACCCCGAAGAAGTGGCCGTGGGAGAGACCATCCTTATTCGGCCCGGAGAAAAAGTGCCCATGGACGGCGTCGTGCTTGAAGGCTCATCAAGCCTTGACACTGTGGCGCTTACGGGAGAGAGCGTGCCGCGGAGCATCGGCCCGGAAGATGAAATCCTTTCCGGGTGCGTCAATCTCACAGGCGTGCTGCGCGTGAAGACAACCAAGGCTTTCGGGGAGTCCACCGCCGCCAAAATCCTGGACCTTGTTGAGAATGCGGCCGAAAGCAAGTCCCGCAGCGAGAGTTTCATCACAAAGTTCGCCCGGATTTACACCCCCATTGTGGTGGCGCTGGCCGTGCTGGTGGCCGTCATTCCCGGCCTTGTAACCGGAGAATGGGCCACCTGGATATACAGGGGCCTCCTCTTCCTGGTGGTTTCCTGCCCCTGCGCGCTGGTTATCTCCGTGCCTCTCACGTTCTTCGGCGGCCTCGGTGGCGCTTCCCGCAAGGGCATACTCATCAAGGGCTCCAACCTCATGGACACCCTCTCACGGATTAAAACCGTAGTGTTTGACAAGACCGGCACCCTCACTGAAGGCGTCTTTGAAGTGACGGCGGCTCATCCGGAAGTAATTGACCAGAAGGAACTTCTGCACCTTGCGGCACATGTGGAGCGTCACTCTGTCCACCCCATTGCGATGGCCCTCAGGAACGCCTACCCCGGCGAAGCCGACAGCTGCAAGGTGGAAGCCGTTACAGAACTTGCCGGCCACGGCGTAACAGCCATGGTTAACGGAAGGAAAGTGGCCGTTGGCAACAGCAAGCTAATGGAGGCCGAAGGCGCCGCCTGGCACCCCTGCCACCACACCGGCACCATCATCCATGTGGCGATAGATGGCGTCTATGCCGGCCATATAGTGATCTCTGACCGCATCAAGGAAGATTCGGCCGAAGCAATCCGGGCCCTGAAGGCCGCCGGTATAAGTAATACCGTGATGCTCACCGGAGACCAGAAGGACGTGGCTGCAGCCGTTGCCGACACCCTGAAACTGGACTCCTTCTACGCCCAGCTTCTGCCCGCCGACAAAGTGTCACGCGTTGAGGAACTTCTCCGCGAAGGCCCCCTGGCGTTTGTAGGTGATGGCATCAACGACGCTCCCGTCCTAACCAGGGCCGACGTTGGCATTGCCATGGGCGCCCTTGGCTCCGATGCCGCAATAGAAGCCGCAGATGTAGTGCTTATGGACGACAAGCCCAGCAAAGTTGCGCAGGCAATCACCATTTCCCGCCGCACAATACGTATTGCCAAGGAAAACATCTGGTTTGCGATTGGCATAAAAGTCCTGGTGCTGGTTCTGGCCGCCCTTGGCCTTGCAAGCATGTGGATGGCCGTTTTTGCCGATGTTGGCGTAACGGTCCTGGCCGTCCTCAACGCCATGCGCGCGCTGAGGGCCTAGGCGTCAACCATTGCAAGCGTTGCAACCGATATCCTTACGGAGGGCCCCAGGGCTCTCCGTAGTGTTATCCAGCATTCGGAAAGCGTGGCGCCGGTGGTAAAAGTGTCATCAACTATCAGCACGTGCCTTGCCGGAATCGAGTGTGACACCCTGAAAGCCCCGCTTATGTTCACAAGCCTTTCTTCGGCATTAAGCGCTGTCTGGCTTTTTGTCCTTCGGCCCCTTTTAAGGATGTCTGTACGGAGGTTGGCCCCAAGTGCCTTGGCTATTTCCCGGGCGATGACCTCCGCCTGGTTGTATCCGCGGCCGAACTTTCGCCTCCAGTGAAGCGGCACCGGAATCACGGTGTCCACATCCTGGAAGTGCCCGGCCTTGGCAAGGCTTGCACCAAGCAAAGAGGCGAACCACCTTCCTGCAGAAACATTCCCGCCATACTTAAGCGCCTGAGGGATACGCTTGTATGGGTTTTCGGCATGGTAGAACAGAAGGGACGCGGCGTAGGCGTACTCCATGTTTTCATCCGGAGCCCTTATCCGCTCCAGGGTTTCGTTGAAGCGGTCGGCCATTATGTTGTGGGGCTGCTCCCACGTGTAAGTGAGGGGAAGGTCCGCTGCGCACCATATGCACAGCTGCTCCTCCCTTGCTCCAAGCTGCCTGCCACAGACTATGCACTCCCGTGGCAGAAGTAAATCTGTAAGTTCCCGTATCATGGCAACAAAGATAATACAAGGCAAAAATGCGGGTGGAGGTTAAACCGTTGATACACAGGCGTTTACAAGATTGTCTACCAGAACTATTTCTGGTAGAAGATTGCGTAAGCGCTTGGAGGACAAATAGTTGGCCTGCACCATAGGGGGAGAAAAATAGAGGGCGGGGGCACTAAGTTGCAAAGCCGCCAAAAAATTGATACATTTGTAAACTAAAGAAGAATAAGTTATGGCCAGTCTGTTCAATTTCGGCTTTTTCGGGAATCAGCCGCACAGGGTTTTCAACTACAAGCCCCGCTACTATGACCCAGAAGAAGAAAAGCGCAAGGCAATGTTCGGAGACGTGGATGGCAGCAACGACGCCGCCCGCAAAGACGGCTCCTATGTTCCCGGCAGCAGCCTTCGCGGCGCCTTCCGCAACGGAAACTACATGAAAACCCGCTCAGACATGCGTACCGCCCACACCGTAATCACCATCATCACCCTTATCCTCATTGTGGCGGTACTCATTTTCATGGCCAAATTCTTTGAGTTACTATAATGGAACTGAAGATATTACCAAAGAATATCGCGGACATGATTGCTGCCGGGGAGGTGGTCCAGAGGCCGGCCTCGGTGGTCAAGGAACTCATGGAGAATGCGGTGGACGCCGGTGCCACGGACATAAAGGTTGCCGTGACAGACGCCGGCCGTACGCTTATCCAGGTGATAGACAACGGTTGCGGCATGACCCCTGACGACGCCGTTCTGTGCTTCGAGCGCCACGCCACGTCCAAGCTTGCCAGTGCCGAAGACCTCCATAACATCCTGACCTTCGGCTTCAGGGGAGAGGCTCTTGCATCAATTGCCGCCGTGGCCGAAGTAACCCTGAGGACCCGCACCGCAGAGGAAGAATCCGGCGTGGAAGTCCAGATGGCGGCGTCGGAGAACAAGGGCACCAAGGAAATCTCATGCCCGATCGGCACAAATATAGCCGTCCGCAACCTCTTCTATAACATCCCGGCAAGAAGGAAGTTCCTGAAATCAGACAATGTGGAGCTCCGGCACATCGTGGAGGAATTCCAAAGAGTTGCCCTCACGCGCCCGGACATAGGCTTCACCCTTACCCACAACGGCCGTGACATCCATGTGGTAAAGCCCGCCAAAAGCTTCAAGTTCCGCATCCAGGACCTCCTTGGCCCCGCCATCGTGGGAGACGTGGTGGACATTGAGGCCGATACCACAATAGTCACCCTCCGCGGATACGCCGGCCGCCCGGAAAGCGCCCGCAAAACCCTCGGGAACCAGTTTTTCTTTGTGAACGGCAGGTATTTCCGCAGCCCCTACCTCCACAAGGCCGTGATGAAGGCCTACGAAAACCTTATCCCGGACGGCACCACGCCCTCCTATTTCCTCTACCTGGACGTAGACCCCTCCACAATAGACGTAAACATCCATCCCACCAAGGCCGAAATCAAGTTCGAGGAAGAGCAGCTCCTCTTCCAGACCGTCTTTGCGGCGGTGAAGGAAGCCATGGGCCGAAACGGAATTGCCGGGAACATAGACTTTGACAACCCGGAGGCCCGGGAAATGCCCGTAATCGGCACCCGCTTTGAGGAATACACCCCTTCCAGCATACCTACGGTGGGGCTGGATCCGGACTATGATCCCTTCCAGCAGATGCCCGGTCAAGCCGGGCATGACGCCGGCACTTATTCCCGCTACATAGACAGGTCGGAGAACTATGGGGCGCTGTTTGAGAACAGAACCCTTCCAACCTCGCAAATACTTGTGGTCCAGGGGAAATACATCCTCATGCAAAGCGCCACCGGCATTATGGCCGTGAATGTGCGCCGTGCAAAGGAGCGCCTCTTCTTTGACCGCGCCCTGAAGGCCCTAACCCAGGAAGCCCACGTCACCCAGCAGGCGCTTTTCCCCGTCAACGTGACAGTTGGCGTGGAAGGCCGTCTCACCCTGGACGCCCATGCCGAAACCCTCAAGAAACTGGGCTTCGACATCGCTCCCTTCGGCCCGGACAGCGTGGTTGTAAACGGCGTCCCTGAAGGCTACAGCGCAGAGCCCGGCAAGGCCGAAGCCATGGTGGGGGACCTCCTCCTCATCCTCTCCGACGACGGCAGTTCTCTTCCCGGAGTCATGGAGCAGGCCATTGCTGGCAAGTTCGCCCTCCTTGGCGCCGCGTCCGGAGACAAGCTCACATCCCCGCTGGAAGCCCAGCGCCTTGTGGATGCCCTTCTCCAAAGCGACAACCCGGAATTCACCCCTTCCGGCAAAAAAATCCTGTAC
>JAFVDC010000123.1 GCA_017478685.1 Bacteroidales bacterium
ACACCCGCTTTGTGAAGGAGCATATGCCGAACATTTACAAGGCCATGGATTTCTGCTTCTCTACCGATACTGATGGAGACCATTTCATTGAAATCCGTCACGTTGGGCACGGATGGCTTGAAGGAGGGGATTACTTTGCGGACAATACTGAGTTCTATCTCTGCGGAATCTGGGCCAGGGCGCTTGCCGATGCCGCATACCTTGCCGGCCTCTTTGGCAACACCGACAAATCAAAGGCCTGGGCAGAGGAGTCCGAGGTTGTGAAAAAGGAACTGGACCGTTTCTGGAACCCCAAGGGCTATTATAATTATGGTATATATAATGACGGAACCTTCACCACTTCACTGCTGGCGCTGGAATCATTCCCCGTATGGCTTGGCGTGACAGACCCCGTGAAGGCCCTCAGCACCATGCAGTGGTATTCGGCAGAGAATTTCACAAAGCCCTGGGGCGTCCGCCAGAGCGGAGATCCCCGTGACGAAGAAAATGTGGGTCCTTACGACGAAAGCAATATCTGGCCTCTTCTCACCGGTTCTGTTTCCCTTGCCGAATACATTACCGGACTCAAAGAACCTGCCTTCTACCACCTTATGGGGAACCTCAACTGCTACAGCGGTTCAACGCACGGGCGTGTTCCGGAAGTGCTCAGGGGCAACGCCTACCGCAGCGGAGGAATCACGGCGTTCCAGTGCTGGTCTGAAACCGGTGTAACCGGCCCCGTCATCCGTGGCATGCTGGGTTGGACCTGCAATGCCCTTGACGGTACTTGCACATTGACACCGCAGCTCCCGGACCAGTGGGACAGCCTCAAAGTGCGCGGTCTCCGCATAGGCGGGGATTATGTGGGCTTTGACATGACCACAAACGGTGACAAGGTTACTTTTGACTTTACCTCAACCGGTGCTCCAAAGAAACTCACCTTCACTTATGGGGGAGAGACCCAGGTTGTGACGATACACAAAAACACTAAACTAATACTAAACAAATGAAGCGTTTGATAATTATGGCACTTTCAGCTGCTGCCCTATTTTCATGCGCCCCTCCCTCAAATGAGGAAGGAGTGTACAGGAACAATCGCTCACCGCTTGTCAGCAAACCGTATATCGAGCTCCCGCTTGGCGCCGTCAAGCCCGGCTCATGGCTCAAAGACCAACTTCTAAGTCAGGCTTCCGGCCTTACCGGACATCTGGACGAGGCTGTTCCCAACATCATGGGAGACCGCAACGGATGGTTGGGCGGAGACGGAGACAAGTGGGAACGCGGCCCTTACTGGATAGACGGACTTGTACCTCTGGCATATATCCTTGACGACAAGGCTCTAAAGGAAAAGGCGCAGCGCTGGATAGAGTGGACCCTGTCCAGCCAACAGGAAAACGGCTTCTTCGGCCCCTCCGAGGACCTTCCCAACGTGGATGGCCTCCAACGTGACCGAACCCATGACTGGTGGCCCCGTATAGTGGTACTGAAATTCCTACAGCAGTACTACGACGCCACCGGAGACCAAAGGGTCATAACTTTTATGACCAAATACTTCCACTATCAGCTGGAAAGGCTTCCGGAAGAGCCTCTTGGCCAGTGGAGCTACTGGGCCGTAGAACGCGGCGCAGACAATATAATGGTTGTGTACTGGCTGTATAACATAACCGGAGAATCCTTCCTTCTGGACCTTGGAAAGCTTTTGGCAAAGCAGACCGCTCCCTGGAAAGACCGTCTTTCAGACCACAGCACCCTCTTTACGCGCTATGCCCTTCACTGCGTAAACCTTGCCCAGGGCTTCAAGGCCCCGGTCATAGAATATCAGGGCAACGGAGACAAGTCTTATGTAGATGCCGTCATAACCGGATACGAGGATCTCATGAAACAGCTTGGGTGGCCGAACGGCATGTATGGGTCGGACGAACTCCTCCACAGCGGCTCTCCCACCCAGGGCTCGGAGTTCTGCTCGGCGGTTGAACTGATGTTCTCCCTGGAGCGCATGATAGAGATTACGGGCCGGACAGACCTTGCCGACTGGCTGGAGAAAGTGGCTTACAACGCCCTTCCCACCCAGGCTACCGACGCCTTTGACGCCCGCCAGTATTACCAGCAGCTCAATCAGGTTGAGGTGTCTCGCAAGATGCGCAATTTCATGACCAGCTACAATGGCACGGAAGGCACATTCGGCCCGCTGACCGGTTTCCCGTGTTGCACCGCCAATATGCACCAGGGCTGGCCCAAGTTTGTAAGGGACCTTAGGTTTGCTTCGGCCGATTCCGGACTTGCCGCAATGTATTACGGCCCCTGCACGGTTACGGCCAAGGTTTCCGGAGAAACCGAGGTGACAATTGCCGAATCTGGCGGATATCCTTTCTCGGAGGTTGTACTGTTTGACATAACCGCGCTCGAATCTCCCGCGTCCTTCCCGCTGCATTTACGCGTTCCTGGATGGTGCGAAAAAGGCTCTGTAAAGGTTAACGGCACTGAAGTGGCCGCCGCCGCCGGAGGAGAGACCATTGTCGTGAACCGTGAATGGAGCGAAGGCGACCATATCGAGCTTTCACTTCCGCTGGAAATCAAGGTTTCACGCTGGTACGAAAATTCCGCCGCCGTAGAGCGCGGACCCCTTGTGTTCGCTCTCAAGATGCAGGAAAACTGGACCAAGGTTCAGAATGACGGCAAGTTCGGCCCGCGTTACGGAGACTGGTACTATGAAGTCCACAGCCCCAGCGCCTGGAATTACGCACTCCTTCGTGAAGATGTTGAGGGAGATGCGCCCAAGCAGGCCTTTACGCTTGAAGAAACGCCCACTGATGCCTATCCCTGGAATGTGGAGAATGCTCCGCTCCAGATCAAGGCGCGCGCACGTACAATGACAGACTGGAAGCCTTACGGCGGTTCCACCGGCCCTCTGCCCTACAGTGACCAGTATCAGGCCGACCTTGGCCCCATCCAGGAGATAATCCTTATCCCTTATGGCTGTACAACACTGAGAATTACTGAATTTCCTGTCACTTACTAGAGATGAAAAAAAGAATACTGATACTCATTCTTCTGGCTTGTCCCTTCCTCATGAACGGGTCATGTACCCCCACGCCCGTAGAGCAGCCCGAGGAAAAGCCCGGGGAAACCCGGGATCCTGAGTCCGGCCAGGTTACCCCCGGCCCGGAAATAGCCTTGGTGGCTCCTGCAGACGGTTTCTCCATTGAACTTTGGTATAACCAGGACTACGTTTTTGAGTGGGAACCCATGGAGAACCAGAATTTCTACAACCTTCGCTTCAGCGTAAGCTCCGACATGAAAGATGCCGCTTCCGTGGTCGTTAACGGCAACAAGGCGTCTGTGAGCTGGCGGGACCTTGGCGAGGCCTTCAAGAAGATAGGCCTTGAGCCCGCAAGCGAGTCGGACGTCTGGTGGAGCGTGTCTCCTTGGACGGACGGGACGCCGTATACCCCCAAGGTGCGCCGTCTTAAAGTGACTACTCTCAAGGAAGACGGTGTTGCCGAACCCGTGACGGATCCTGTCAAAGTAAAGGTTGCAGTGGTGTATGAAGACCCTGTATATTCAGACCCTTCAAATCCGTCAGACCCCAGAAACGGCAAACGTATCCATGAGATAGAGGGCTGGAACAACCCCAGGGCCCAGATGCTGGAATATGCTGCGGCTTTTGAGGAAATCTCCCACGGTGCCGTGGACATTGAGATTGTGGAGGAACATGACTCGGATAAATTGTTCTGCTATACAACATCAACGGCCAATTCATCTTCCCGGGAATACATGACGCCGGTGCTTCTCTACCAGCGCTATCTGGATCCCGACCCCGTAAGCGGTAAAGCTCACATAGACATAGATGGCCGAACCCTGTCTTATGATTATGTGGCCATGATGGATGCCTTCGGTCTTTCGGCAAAAGTGGACAACGGCACCATCAACGAGGTTTGGGTGTACAACCATCCTGCCTGCAAGATGAACGAATCCCGTTTTATGGGTAAGGGCGGCTTCTGGTGCAACTCCTATCCCATAGAGTACGGTGTGGGAAAGAACTACGCCCACAACAAAAAGCTTGTATGCGTGATGTTCTGCAACTATGAGCGTACCGTAGACCTTGCGCTTCACAGTTTTGCCCATAGGACAGAATCCATCATGAGCCAGCTCTACTACACCAATTACGACACGCAGGCTAAGACCTTCCGTGATTACGGCCGCTACGGCGTGTTTACATATGTCTATGACCGAGATTGGTTCAATGGCACAACGCGTGACCTCAACAAGTTTGACATGTTCTTCTCTCACGGAACCGCCTATGACAAGGTAGGGGAGAGCGGATATGCACATATCGGCATATGTCATTCCCCTTGCAACACAGACGTCGACTATGGATATGGAGAGTCAACCTCCATATACACTTTTGCCGATGAGTGGGACAACTACCCTTATGTACACGGTATCAAGGCCGACGCCAGGAGGGTTTCCTGCCGTGAGTGGGAAGACCCTAAGGGATATCAGTACGGCTATATGAAGTGGTTCTACCGCCATATCCCCCATTTCAAGGGTATAAACACTTTTGATGAGGGAGACCTTCACCTGAATAACTGGTGGCACTATCTCTTTGATTATTACGGCGCCCTGGAAGAAGAGAAGAGACTCCGTTCTGAAATTGGAAAGTAAAATAATATGAAAAGATTTCTTGCATTCACATTGATTCCTCTTGCGGTGCTTGCCTGTGCAGGCCCCCAGATTAACGTTGAGGAGGAAGAAGTCATAGAGACAAAAACCTATAATCTGGACCTCATTGAGCCGGAGAATGCGGTTGTCTGGACCTTGGAGCCCGACAAGTCCTACAACTTCTCCTGGCAGGCCGTCCCGGGCCAGACCAACTATAAGCTCCTGTTCAGCAAGAGCCAGGATATGTCGGCCCCTTGTACCGTGAGCATGAGGAAAGCTTCTCAGACCCTGGACGCAAAAACCCTTGACGGCTATATGCAGGAGCTGGGAATTGCCTCTGAGGCCACGGCCGATATATGGTGGAGCGTACTACCTTATAAGGAGGTCCCCCACACTGAGTATACAACCTCGGTGCGTAAGCTTACAATTACCCGTATGGCCGAAGAAAAACCCGACTGGGGCCCCATTGATGAGCCTCTTAAGGTAAAAGTGGCCGTAATCTATGAGAATCCATATTATACCAACCCTGAAAACGAGTCGGATCCCTGGAACGGAAAGCGTATAAGCGAGATATTCAATTATAACGATCCCCACGCCCAGATGAAGGAATATGCCGCAGACTTCGAGGAAATTTCCCATGGCGCCGTGGATATTGAGATTGTCCATGAATTCTCCCTGGACGACCGCCTGTTCTGTTATTATTCCACGGACGAAACCGAAACCTCGGAACGTCGCTACGTTACCCCTTACGCCATTTGCAACGACTTTATCAAAGACCACAAGAACATTGATGGAGTGGGCCTTGACTACGACTATCCCGGTGTACTGGATTATTTTGGCATCTCGGAGATGATAGACGCCGGAGAAGTGACCGAGGTGTGGATTTACAATCATCCTTCATGCCGAATGAACGAGTCCCGTTTCCTTGGCCAGGGCGGCTTCTGGTGCAACAGCGGCCCCATCGATTACGGTACAGACCGCTACCATGCGCATAACAAGAAACTGGTATGCGTGATGTTCTGCAACTACGAACGTACCGTAGACCTGGCGCTTCACAGCTTTGCCCACAGGGTAGAGTCCATCATGAGCCACCTGTATTACAACGAGACCTTCCACTGGTTCCCCAACGACAGTCATTTCTCCGGCCTCAAGAAGGACCTCAGGACCTTTGACAAGTTCTTCTCGCACGGCGCGGCCTATGAGAAGGTCAATGACAAGGGATATGCCCATATAGGCACTTGTCACTCTCCCTGCAACACGGACGTAAATTACGGCTACTCCGAATATTCTTCCATTAAGACCTTTGCCGATGAATGGGACAACTACCCTTACATTGACGATGATCCTGAAAAGGCCCGCACGGTAAACTGCAGCGAATGGAAAGGTTCGCAGTACGGATACATGAAGTGGTTCCACAGTCACATCCCTCACTTCAAGGGCATCAACACCCACGATCCCAACGACCTCCACCTTAACAACTGGTGGTACTACCTGTTTGACTATTACGGGGCCGTAGAATACGAAAAACGCCTCCAGAGAGATTTACTTTAACCATAAAATAACGCTATGTCAACTAAACTACAAAGAATCGGGACCTTCCTTCTGGGAACACTCCTCCTCCTTCTGGCTCCGGCCATAAGGGTGGATGCCCAGAAGATGGTTACGGCCAAAGGAACGGTCATCGACCAAGAGGGCGATCCGGTCCCTGCCGCCGTATTCTATGTCAAGGGGAACAAGGACAACGGCGGTGTGGCCAAGGACAACGGTACGTTCAGTATCACTGTCCCCAGAGGCTCCACCCTAGTGTTCACAAGCCTTGGTTACGCCGACGTAGAGCAGACGGCATCGTCCAACATGGTTGTCCAGATGAAGACGGAGAACCAGATGCTGAATGAACTGGTTGTGGTTGGTTACACCAAAGAGAACCTGAGGAACATTTCCGCCGCTGTCCAGCGCGTGGATATGCAGGCTCTGGAAAACAACCAGTCCGTGTCTCTTGC
>JAFVDC010000124.1 GCA_017478685.1 Bacteroidales bacterium
AGTACAAGCGCATTGCCTCCACGGGCTATTTGCTGCGGACAATCTTGTTGCCGTGCTTGGGAGCCGCAGATGCGGGAGCCTTGCTCTTAAGCTGGAGAGCATTGGCGTTGGCGATGCGCACCTTCTTTGCAACCTTGACATAAGTTCTGTGAGAAAGCACTGTGGATGAAGACTTTACACTCTTCTTTGCTACGACTGTCTTCTTTGCAATGGCGGCCTTCTTCACGGCGGGGGTCTTTGCCGGAGAGGATGCAACAACCTCGCTGGGCGTCAAAACATCTGAAGCTCCATAGCGGCCGGTAGCCTTTCCCTGCTCATTATACTCGAAGATATATATCTTGGATTGAACACCGGGGTTCCAAATTCTGATCTCATCCTGAGGATCGGAGCCCGAATACAGAAGATCGTCCATGGTATAGCCCTGGTTCATGTATTGGGCAATCTGGCTCTCGTATGAAGTTGCAAGAGTTTCGATAGAACCGTCATAGTAGTTATCCAGGTCTTCGTCGGTGTCTTCTTCAAGGAAATACCAGAGGATGCCGGGGGCATTGACAACGCAGTCTGAATACTTACCGTCAAAGGTTCCGTCGGTCAGGGTTACGCTCCAGTCTGGCATGAAGGTGAGTTCAAGGGGCTCTACGGGAGTTTCTTCAAGGCCGGTGAGAATCTCAGAGTACCATTCGCCTGTGAATTTGCCGTTTTCGTCATAGGCCAGGATAACGATGTCAAGGCCGTTTGAAAGTCCGTTGTAAGGACTGATGAAGGGGAGGGTGTCTGCAGAGCCCATGTAGCCGTTCTCTACAAGGTAATCCATGGTGATATCGTTGCTTGAGAGGGTTGAGGCCCAGTCGCCAACGTTGTCGGCAATGGCTTCAATGCCGTAGTCTGCAACGGTTCCGGCTTTGAACACAGACACGTCGAAGTACTTGGCATCGCAGGCGGTGACAACGATGGCCTGGGGATAATCGGCGTAACCGGTATCTACTGTGGGGTCGTAATTCACGGCCCATGAGGTCTTTTCAACCCATTCGATGGGAATTACTTCTTCGGTCTCAATGAGGCTTACTCCATATTTTGGAAGCACATTGCCGTTGGCGTCAAAGGCAACAATGTACACATTATAGGGGCCGTCCTCGCTGTATGTGCTCAGGAGAGCGTCGAAGCTGCCGTCGGATGCTACTTCGGAAAGGCCGAGGTCATCAACGATGTCTGCGCCTCCGTACACGTAGTCGTAAACCTGTGATGCGGTGCTGTTGATGTAATTGTCAACGGTGCCAAAGTAGTCGGCAATTTCGTCGTCGGTGTACCACTGGCAGTATACATAAGCGGCGCCTGCTGCATTACCGGTTATCCAGAAGGTCTTGCCTTCGTCATCCCAGCCGTCGTATTCTGCGCCCCAGTCTGAATTGAGGTTATACTGCTCGTTCCAGACATATAGCTCAAGCGCGTCTTCGGGGTGATCAAAGGGGAAGGCTTTGAATGTCTTTGTAATTTTGCCTTCGGCGTCTACGGGGAATATGGCAAACTCATAGTTGCCGGCGGGAAGGCCGTAGAAATAGATCTCGGAGCCGTCATTTTCCTCATTGTAGAGAACCCAGTACATGGCTTCTTCAAGGTCTTCGTCGTACATCTCCATTTCCTCCTCAAGAGCGGCGGTGACCTCTTCCTGAAGCAGGGCAAGGGTAGCGTCAGGGTTTGCCTGGAGGGCGGCAATAATGCTGTCTTCCTCTGCAAGGTCAATGATGACGGGATAGTAGTAGCTGCCATCTGTGCCGCTTACTTCAAAGACCTCAAGCTGGCCTTCGCTGTAGTAGCCTTCTATCCAGTTGCATCCCTTGTACTCCACTTTCCAGTCAAGGCTGCCGGTGTCCGGCGGAGCAACCTCACTGGCGGTGATGACTGCCTTGAGCTCAGTGGGATAGAGGACGATGTCGTAGGTGCCTTCGGCGATGGTGATGTTGGAGCCTTTGTGGACAAGGGCGAATTCCTCTCCGGGAACCACGTTGAAGCCCTGGGCTGCGCCAAGGTCATAGTCGCCCCACTCCTTGTTGCCGCGGAACTTGAATTCTCCGCTGAGGGCAACACCTGTGGCCTCCCACTTTTCAGGGGAATCGGCTGTCTTTGTGAGCTCTACGTCGCCGGCCCACTCATTGAATGCGCCGATAAGGCCCCATACGGAAGCGCCGGAAAGATCCACTTGCGCAGGCTCTTCGGCCTTGACCACCTTGATGTAAGCGGTGGCTTTCTGGGCGTCGATGGTGGCGCCGTTTGCGGCAGAGAGTGTAAGCACGGCCTGCTGGCCATCTTCTACGGCGGCAAGGTCTACGCTCACCTCAACGGTGGCCTCTGTTGCGCCGGCTTCAATGGAAACGCTGCTTTCAAATGAAAGAGCGGTAGCGGGAACAGCCGTGAAACCTTCCTGAGCCTCTGAACCGGCAGCTATGATGACGCTGACCTTAGAAGATGCGGCGGGGGATACGGCAAGTGAGAGAGTAGCTATCCCATCCTGGGAGAATTGGGCGTCCGTGGTGGCAAACCCAACCTTTGACTCCTGCTGGGATTCTTCTTTTTTGGTGCAGGAAAAAACTGTAAGTCCTGCAGCGACAGCAACGGCTGCTGCCAGCAAATACTTGCTTCTAACCATAATTATTTGAATAGTTTTGTTGTTTATTGGGCGTAAAGGTAAGAAAAAAATTTTATTTACAAGCTTTTTTGTATAAATTTGCAATTCAATTAGTTAGTAGTTTAAAATAGGTTTATGAAACGTTTTCCTTTAGCTTTGGTTAGCATTTTTGCGGCCTTGCTTACAGTTTCGTGCACAAAGCCATCTTCTGATAACAATTCGGAAGCAGTTGCGCCTTTCAGCATTTTGACAGGAGACCTTGTTTTTGATTGTGCGGGGGGCACCAAGGAGTTTGAATTCACCGCTCCCGGGGCCTGGACCCTCGCCAGCCAGGACCAATCCTGGTGCACCGTTTCTCCTTCAAGCGGCAGCGGAGACGCCAAGGTTTCCATTACCGTGGCCGAAATCCCGGATACGGAAGAAGCCCGCTCTACAAAGCTCATCCTCACCTGCAACGGCCTTACCCTTATTGCAGGCGTTGCCCAAAGCGCCAACCCGGACGCCTTTGTCATCTCTCCTTCCACCATTGAAATCGGCCCGGAAGAGCAGGATTTCACAATAACCGTCCTTTCGCGTACGCGCGAATATGAGGTAACCCTTGTGGATGAGTGGATTACCTTGGCTTCCCGCGAAGGAGACCCTAAGACTGGTGAAAAGATAACCTTCCACGCAGCGGCAAATGTCAACGACACTGCATCTCCAAGAAACGGGGTGGTGTCAATATGCACTACGGATGAAGCCGGGACATGCATGCCCGTCATGGTAAGGCAGGAGGGTTCATTCACCCTCAGCCTTCTGGCAATGCGCTTTACCGCCATCTGGTGCGGCTATTGCCCGTATATGGATGAGGCTTTCCATATCGTGGCGGAGCAGGATTCCCGTTTTGCATATGTGACATTCCATGCATCGTACGGGTACCCGCTTTATTTTGCCGACAGCGAGGTCCTTGCTTCGGCTTACAATGTGGAAGGCTTCCCCACTGGAGTCATGGCCGGATGGAAGGAAATAGGCAATTACTCAAGCTCCAATACAACGGCAAAAAGTATTGTCAGGTACATGAATGACTTTGAGGGAAAGTTCCCCCGCACGGTCAAGCCTTCGGCCACCGCAACCATTGAGGGCGGCGAGGTGAAGGTTTCGGCAAGCGTGTCTTCCCTGATAGACGCCCAGTATCATATTGCGGCGGTAATCATGGAAAGCGGCATTGTCCAGGCCCAGACTTATTACCCTGCAAGCGGCGGCTCCCAGCAGATCAGTGATTTTGTACATGACAACATAGCCCGCCTCACCCTCACGGGAAGTATTCAGGGAGATGCCTTTGAGGCAAAGGCCGGGGAGCCCGTGGAGTTCTCCTGGAGCGCACCCCTGGACGCTTCCTGGAATGCCGATAGCCTTTCCGTGGCGGTTTGGATTTATGCCGATTACGGAGACCTTTCCTCCAAGAAATCCAACAAGAAATACCCCGACACTTATATTGCAAACAGCTGCGTAGTACCTGTAGAATGAAACTTCGTCATATTATAGCGGCAGTGCTCATAATGCTGCCAATGGGCATTAACGCCCAGAAAATACCTGCCGTAAACCTTCAGGACAAGGACGGCAAAACCGTCACCACGGAGTCTCTGATTAACGGCAAGCAGCCCTTTGCAATTACGTTCTGGGCATCATGGTGCAAGTTCTGCATAGAGGAGCTTGAGGCTCTTTCGGACCAGGCTCCGGACTGGAAGAAGCCCCTGAGGATTTACGCCGTGTGTGAGGACGATTCCAGAAGCGTATCCCGTGCCAAGGCAATGGCGGCTGGGGCCGGCTGGCCCGCCACCATCCTCTACGACACCAACGGAGACTTCGGCCGGGCGCTTGGGGTGTCGTCCATCCCTCACGTGTTTGTCTTTGACAAGAACGGGAACCTTGCATACTCCCATCTCGGGTACATTCCCGGAGACGAAGACACCCTGGTAGAAAAGCTTCTCTCTCTCTGATGAGAAAACCGGCGGCCGTTGCAGCAGTGCTCCTTATGAGCGGATCTCTCGCCTTTTCGCAGGGCGGGAGTTTTCCGCTGCATGGCTCTCTGGAGTCCAACAGTCTCTACGACTTTGACCCGGATTCCCCTTATAAAGGTTTCCATTCAAATAATTATTTGAAGCTGGACTATCGCAGCGGGCGTTTTTCGGCCGGGCTGCAAGGGGAGTGGTATCCTTCCCCCATGCCGGGCTACGACGCCGGGCTTCAGGGATGGAGCCTTCCCGTGAAATATGTCTCATGGACAGAGCGCAACTGGAGTGTCAGGGCCGGAGACTTCTTTGAGCAGATAGGAAGCGGGCTCATTCTCAGAAGCTGGGAAGACCGCGCCCTGGGGCTCAGAAACGGCATTGGAGGCATACTCCTGAAGGGCAGCCTCCCGGTTCAGGGGCTCAGCCTTACGCTTTTGTCGGGCGTGCCATCCGGCACTCAGGCAAAGTGGGGTTATGCAAGTTCCCTTGTGAGCGCCGCAGACCTTTCCTGGAACTCGCCCTTCGGCCTGTCCCTTGGCGGGGCCCTTCTTCACCGCTATGAGTGGGCTCCGGAAGGGGACCTTTCGGTGCTTCTTGGTGCGCAGGCCCCGCGTTCCGTCCTCATGCATTCCGTGCGGGCGGGTTTTTCGGCCGGGACCTTCCAAATCAATGCCGAATATGTGGGGAAAAGCCCCGATTTCACGGCTGTAAGGCATCACAAGGCCTCCGACACCTATTCCCTTGAGCGTGGCATGGCCCTTTATGCCGATGTCTCCTGGAGCATCGGGGGGCTGTCTCTTTCGGCATCCGGGAGGTACCTTGACAACATGGCGATGCGGGCATGCCGGACGCTTGGAACGGTGTCTCCGTCCAATACTCTCAATTACCTTCCGGCGCTGTGCCAGCAGCAAACCTACATGCTGGCCTGCCTGAATCCCTACGAAACCCTTTCTGAAGGGGAGTGGGGCCTCCGGGGCGACGCCTACTATCATTTCCGCAGGGGTTCGGTCCTTGGCGGAAAGTACGGCATGACTCTTCATGTGGGCGGGTCCTGGATCAACGGCCTTGCAAAGGCGCTTCCACGCCGAAGCAAGGATCACCTGGCGTACCGAGACCTTAACATAGACATCTCCCGCAAGTGGACCCGCAGTTTCAAGACAAAGCTCTTTGTGTCCATCCAGGAGAACTCTCCCACCCACGGAAACTACAACGCCACGGAGGCCCAGAACGTCTTTGTGCTGGAGGGGCAGTACAATTTTACGCCGAAGATGTCTCTGAGGACGGAACTGCAGTACCTGTATTCCCGGGAGAGGGAGCGGGACTGGATGGCGGCCCTGGTGGAATTCGGCATAGCGCCCCACTGGAGTTTTACGGTTAGCGATATGTACAACCACGGCAACAGCCGGGAGCACTATTGGAATGTGTCGGCATCCTGGACGCATAACTCTTTCAAGTGCATCCTTGGCTATGGCCGAAACCGTGAAGGGATGGTCTGCTCCGGCGGTGTATGCCGATGGCAGCCGGAATACACGGGCATGTTTTTGAGACTTCAATATGCGTTATAGAAGGATTCTTTTACTGGCACTTTTGGCCACCGCCTGCGTAGGGCATCCGGCCGACGACGAGGACGATTTCCCCGGCCCCGACGTTCCTGTTGTGGACCCGTCGGAAGAGGTCTTCGGCCCCTCGCTTGTGCTGGATTTCACCGCAACGTGGTGCGTCAACTGCCCCAGGATGTCTTCGGCCATAGAGGAAGCCATGGCGCTTCGGCCCGGCAGCATATTCCCTGTGGCGGTGCATTTCGGGGACGAATTCTCTTCGGCCGAAGGAAGTGCCCTGAGCACGATTTTCGGCGTCCAGGCATATCCCAGCGTGGTTGTAAACCTTGACAAAGGCTCCCTGTCTACCGCCACCTCAAAGGACATCATCCTCTCACGCATAGATGCCATGGAGAGGAAGGCGCCCTGTACTCTGGAACTCAGTTATGCGGATGGTACCATTCATGCCGAAATCACCGCCGCGGAGGCCGGAGCCTACAAGGCTGGCGCCATGCTTCTGGAAGATGGCCAGGTGGCTTTTCAGGAAGGGGCTTCGGATAACTATGTCCACGACAATATTTTACGAAAAATCCTCTCCGCAGATATCTTTGGAGAGGATTTGGGCGCATTGGAAGCCGGGGCTTCGGCATCTGTGGAGTTTCCCGCGGGGGCTTTGTCAGGCGGAAACTTCCACGCCGTAGTGTATGTCACGGAGGGCGGCATTGTCAATTCCGCCGCCGCGGTCACTTTGCCCTGACTACGCCTTTTGCCTTGCGCTCTGAGCGGGGCTCATACACCCTGGCCCTGAGCGGCTTTTCTTCTTCGGCTAAGGATACTTTTCCGTTTCGCTTCATGATGCCGGAAGGCTTGTTGTCCTGGGAGGTGCTCTTCCTTGTCATTGTCATGGGCTTCATGACGCCGTAGTCGTCGTAGAAGCGGATTACGTCGTTGTTGTACACGTGCCACTGCCCGGACTGTACTTCCTGGTACACGTACTGCATGCAGTAGAATTTACCTGCAAATTCGTCGTTTCCTACCGCCACCCTTATGTCGCAGGGGCTCACTTCGGCCTTTCCATCTATGCCGGCTTCGGCATAGGCAAGGTCAAAGTTCTCATCGGGAACAATGTACAGGCCCTGCTCCTCAGTAAGGCCGGCATAGTCTATCTGGCCCAGGAAAAGTTCGTCTACGGATGCTCCGTCAAGGCTTTCGTCGTCGTAGGTGGTGATGTACTGCGACACAAAGTAAAGCCTGCCGTTGGAAGGCTCATAGAAGGCCTCCAGGTACTCCTGGTTCATCTGTTCCCAGTCAGTGGCATCCTTCCTAACCTCCCATCCGTCAATGCGGTACACCTGGTTGGATTCTATCTGGCTTATCTTGATCTCATACTCAACCCGGCCGTCAGATACGCTCCAGTTGCCAAGCCACTCCAGATATTCCGGCGATGCTTCCTCTTCCTCTACGTTGAACATTATGGAGGCGTATTCACCGGTAAGGTTTTTATTTGCATCCAGGCCGATAACGAATGCGTACCACTGTCCGTGGCGCAGACGCCCGAACTGAATAACTTCCGGAGAACCTTCATAGACATAGTCCGAGTTGTACTCAAGTTCGTTTTTCAAGAAAGCGGCAAGGTCTCCGCCATAGGTTGCGTAGTTTGCCCTGTTGATAACGCTCACAAGGTACTTCTGGCCTGCGGGAACATTGTTTACGCGAATTTCATCGGTGTAGGCGCCATCCACAACCTTACGGCCTTCATAGGAGATTGTCCATGTCTTGTTAGGCGTGGGAGTAATCTCCTTGTCCTGAGGCTTTTGCTGCTCCTGCCCCTGGTTTTGCTTGCCCTGACGGTTGTAGGGCTCCACGCGGGTGCTGCAACCCGCCAGAACCGCGGCCATGACTGCGGCCGCCGCGATATATCTGAGTGCTTTCATACTGTTGTCCTCCTTTTTTCTTGTCCTGTGCCTGCAGGAATTCCCTTGAGGCACTTCCCTTTGAGTGCAAAGTTATACAAAAACGGGGCCATTAGCAAACTCTGCTCCATCCGCGTCCTCCTATAGCTCGCGTGCGTGGAGGTAACT
>JAFVDC010000125.1 GCA_017478685.1 Bacteroidales bacterium
CTGAGCGGAGCCCGGGAGCCGTACCACAGGGAAAAGAACCCCTGGCATTACTCCATTGTGGTGAAGGGAGCGATGCAGAATAACCTCAAGGATATTGACGTGAGATTCCCGCTTAATGCCTTTACGGTGGTTACCGGAGTGTCCGGCAGCGGCAAGAGTTCCCTTGTGGGAGACATCCTTTACCCTGCGCTCCACCGCCGGATCAACGAAACCGGAGACCTCCCCGGCACTTTCAAGGGCCTGGAAGGAGACCTTAACAGGATTACCAGGGTGGAGTATGTAGACCAGAACCCCATCGGCAAGAGCTCCCGCTCAAATGCCGTCACTTACCTCAAGGTCTACGACGACATCCGGAAGCTCCTTTCCAAGCAGCAGTACGCCCGCATAAACGGCTTCACGCCTTCCTATTTCTCCTTCAACCAGGACGGCGGAAGGTGTCCGGAGTGCCAGGGGGACGGCTTTGTGAAGATAGGCATGCAGTTTATGGCCGATGTCACCATGGTGTGCGAATCCTGCGGCGGAAAGCGCTTCAAGCCGGAAATCCTGGAGGTGAAATACGAAGGCCTCAGCGTGAGCGACATCCTTGATATGAGCGTGGACGAGGCAATCTCCTTCTTCGGCTCAAAAAAGGACGAAGACGCCCGCACTATTGCCGAGAAACTTCAGCCTCTTGCCGATGTAGGCCTTGGATACATAAAACTGGGGCAGCCTTCCAGTACGCTCTCCGGCGGCGAAAGCCAGAGAATCAAGCTGGCGTACTTCCTTTCAATATCGGAAGGCTCCCGCGACAAGATTCTCTTCATCTTCGACGAGCCCACCACCGGGCTTCATTTCCACGATGTCAAAAAGCTCCTGAAGGCCTTCGACGCCCTCCTTTCCAAGGGACACACAGTGCTGGTGGTGGAGCATAACCTGGATGTCATCCGCGCCGCCGACTGGGTTATAGACCTTGGCCCGGACGCCGGTGACAGGGGCGGGGAAGTGGTGTTTGAAGGCACCCCGGAAGACCTTAAGAAATACGGTAAAACATTTACAGCCAAATACCTATGAAAAAGATTGCAGCAATAACCATGGTCCGCAACGACGACTTCTACCTCCGCAAGTGGGTCCAGTATTATTCCCGCGAGCTTGGAGGCCGTGAGCATCTTTACATCTACTTCGACGGCATAGACCAGGAAATAGGGGATTTCTGCCGCGGCACCAACGCTTTCAAGGTTCCCAAGATAGGGAAGCAGGTTGTGGAGGCCGAAAAAGGCCGCCTGCAGTTTCTTTCATGGAAGGCTGCGGAGCTCCTCTCCGGCGGCTACGACCTTGTGATTGGCGTGGATGCCGATGAATTCATAGTGGTGGACCCTAAGCTTGGGAAAACGCTTGTGGAGTACCTCAGCGGCCTCAAGATAAAGGGCTCCTGCTCTGCCCTGGGCCTTGATTTCGGCCAGAAAATTGGCGTTGAGGGAGACATCACGGACGAGCGTCCTTTCCTCCAGCAGAGGCATTATGCGCAGCTTGGAACGCGTTACACAAAGCCCTCCATCATGGCCGAACCCCTTACCTGGGGAAGCGGTTTCCATAGGATCAAGGGGAAGAACTTCCATATTGCCAAGGACCTTTATCTTTTCCACTTCGGGTATTTTGATGAGAAGCGCCTTGAGGACAGGTTCAACGACAAAGACCGCCTGAAGCAGGGCTGGGGACGGCACATGAAAAAGCGTTCCCGCGCCATCAGGCTGGTGACGGAGCTTCCCGCCCGTAAGTTCGAGCCCTGGGTACGTTTCGCCCGCATATGCCAGACCATTGTGAGGCCGCCGTACGCCTGGAACAAGCCCGCCATGTTCGGCCTAAAGATAATTGTTGCCATCCCGCCCCGGTTCGAGGACATTGTGTAATGCCGAAGGTTTCTGTAATAGTGCCGATTTACGGCGTCGAGGCCTATATAGGGGAGTGCGCGCGCTCCCTCATGGCCCAGACATACCGTGACATCGAGTTTATCTTCGTGAACGACGGTACTCCGGACAGGTCCATGGAGGTGCTTTCCGGCGTCCTTGATCCGGCGCGTAACGTAAAGATAATCAACAAGGAAAACGCCGGACTCCCTCAGGCGCGCCTTACCGGCATCCTTGCGGCCGAAGGGGAGTACATCCTTCACCTTGACTCTGATGACTGGATTGAACCAGATGCTGTGGAGAGGCTGGTTGCGGCCGCACAGGAAACAGGCGCGGACCTTGTGTACTTTGACTTCTGGAAGGAATACGGAAACCGCTCCAAACTGGACCATGAGAGAAGTTATACCGCAGCGGACAAAGCCGTTTGGATGAAGCGCCTTTATCACGACGCCGCTTACGGTTATGTATGGTGCAAATTCGCCCGCAGGAGCCTCTACGAAGGCATTTTTGCACCCAAATACAATATGCACGAGGATATTGTGTTTTCCACGCAGCTTATCTGGAGGGCGGGCTCAATTGCCCAGCTTCCGGTGCCTCTTGTCCATTACCTCCGCACAAATACGGGTTCGGCCACAAGGGTTACGCGCTCAAAGCGCCGCGTCCAGAGCGCCCGCAACATGCTGGATTTCTACGCCAACGGCGGTCCTGAGATAGAGATTGTGGGGAAGGACATCCTTCGGAAGGCCTGGTGGAGGGCTATCCGCTATGACCGTTCCCTTTTCCGGGAATATCCTTTTCTGAAACTGCCTGTTTTCTAAAGGCTCTGGTATTCTATGCCGCCAGGGGCCTTTTCCATGTGGAAAGGGTCTTGGAAACCTGGTATGGTCTTGAACCATTCCTTCATCTGGAGGTTGGCTTCCTTGCGGTTGTAACCGGTGCCGGAAGGGTGGCTCACGGTGATGTCGGAGTCTACCAGGATAAGCCTCCCTTCGTGGTTCGCGAAATAGCTAAGGCCCATGTCCAGTCCCCATCCAAGGCGGTTGACGCTAAGGTCTACGGGGCATATCCTTCCAAGAAGGTCGGTCCTTACCATGTGGAACCATCCTTCCTGGAAATTGGTCTTGCGTATTCCTCCAAAGAGTGACGCCTTGCTTTTGCTGTGCGACTTTGAGA
>JAFVDC010000012.1 GCA_017478685.1 Bacteroidales bacterium
AATTACGAGTATGATAAGGGCCGTCATCAATATCTGGTGAGAAAGGAAGGTTCCCTGAAAAAATTTGTGATTCTTAACCCCGGGACTCAGCAGTTTTTGAGCGTTCGTATGGTTTATTCCAATGAGCCTGGAGCCATTGTTGAGGCATCCATCCTTCAGAATGTGATTCCTCAGAGCCCGTCTCTTCAGGAACATATCCGCCTGAAGGTGGTGAAGGTAGAAGGCGGCTGCACCTTTTTTTCCAGCATTGAAGATCCTTCGCAGCAGTTAGTGTTGAATTATGCCGATGAATCATCCAGGGACTGGAGCATAACCGGCACTATGGTTACCCCGCAGTGGGACACCAATGCCTCCATCCCAATGACCCTGGAAGGAGACTTGTGGGTCGCGCGCGGGGTCAGTTTATCGGCCTCAGACAAATTCAAGTTCATCTACAGGCACTCCTGGGATGTTAACAGGGGAGGAAACATACAGGAGTTGGGAACGTCATTTCCCCTGACCCAGAATGGCCCTGACATCCTTCCCGGAGTAAATGGTATTGTAGATATTTATATGAGTGCCGATACTAATTCGTCCTTTGTGGTATTACAATAATAACTGATGAAAACGAAGCTTCTGAATCTTATTTGGGCACTGCCCGTTGTGGCGCTTCTGGCGGGCTGTACGGTACCATCGGCCACTCCTGCATTCAACGAACCCTCCGGTAATACGGAATTCCCGGCCCATGACGGTTATCGCATCTATGCCGTGGACAATACCGGCTGGGATGCGCTGGTTGTATATATGTATGGTACTGCCAATAATCTTGGCGGTTCGTGGCCGGGAGTAAAGTCCAGCGGCAAGATCACAGTAAAAGGAAAGGAATACACCTATTTCAACGTGGCGCAATCGGCCGCCTACGGAAACACAGAAAAGCTCATCTTCAATAATGGCGGGAACAAACAGATCCCCTCTTCAGGGGAGCCGTCCCTCACTTTTGGTAAGAAGGCCGATTATTTCTTCACGGTTACGGACCAGAAGGCAACGGCCTTTGACGGCGGCTCAAAACTGGAGATCGTTGTGTCCGATGCCCCCGTGGATGTGGCTCCGAAGGAACTGTTCAAAATGGCCGCGCAGAAGCGTGACGCCTGGAACATCTATCAGGTAAATCCCAAACTCTACGGCAGTAGCGGCGCCTTCGGCAAAATCAAGGACCGCCTGGACGACATCAAGGCCCTTGGCACGGATGTTTTCTATCTCATGCCCGTATATGAGCAGGGGAAGCAGAAAGCCATTGGGTCCCCGTATTGCGTCAAGGATTTCAAGGCTGTGAACACCTCATACGGCACTTTGGCAGACCTTAAGGCCCTTGTCGATGCCGCCCATGAAAAGGGTATGAAGGTAATGTTCGACTGGGTTGCAAACCATACCGCATGGGACTGCAGCTGGACGTCGGAGCACAAGGACTGGTATGCCCAGGATTCAAATGGGAATATCCTTCATCCCACCGCAGACGGTGCCTGGACGGACGTCGCCCAGCTGGATTACTCTTCCGAGGAACTTTGTGAGGCCATGACGGATGCCCTCCTGTACTGGGTAAAGGAGCTTGACATTGACGGTTATCGCTGCGACTACGCCCACGGCCCCACCGGAAGGAACGTCGGGCCCATGGACGCTTTCTGGAAGAAGGCAATTTCGGCCTTGAAAGAGCTTAAGCCCGGTTTCATCATGCTGGCCGAATCCGATTTTTCCAAGATGTACGACGACGGCTTTGACCACATTTTCTCCAGGAATGCCAAGTCTAAGCTTGTGCAGGGCTTTGCGGCTGGAAATCTGGACGGCTTTTTCAATGCGTACAAGAGTGCCCTGGAAGGGGTATCGGCCCCTAAATGCCCGCTTTTCTTCATTACAAACCACGACGACGCCACGGAGAGCTCCCCTGTGACGGATTTCCGGAGCAAGGAGGGTGCGCTGGCGGCATTCACGCTTATGAGGAGCCTCAATACCGCCACCATGATATATGGCAGCCAGGAAGTGGCATACGGCAGCACCATCAATTTCTTCAATACCCAGAACTTTAACTGGACTGCCCAGCCGGAGTATTTTTCGGCATATAAGACGGCCATGTCCGAAGTAGGGAAACTTGACCGCGGGGCGGCTTTGACGGTTTACTCCCACGGAGGCGTGGGCATTGTAAGCTATGAGGGAAGCGGCGCGGTTGTAGTCAATGCCGGCGCTGTCCCCGCAAACGTAACGCTGCCTTCCGGCATTGGCGGCGGTGAAAAACTGACGCTGGACCCGTATTCGTTCAAAGTATATCAATAAAACAATCCTAATATGAAAAAACTTCTCATTGCTTTTTGCAGCCTTTCGCTAATTGCCTGTTGCTCAAAAAACGGGGCCGAGTCCGGTAAAGACACCACACCTTCCGGATACAACGTTGAAACGCCCTCCTTCGCAAAAGGGGCGGACGTAAGCTGGCTTTCCGAAATGGAAGCCGGCGGAAAAACCTTCAAGAAAAAGGACGGAACCACGGCCGACTGCTTTGATGTCCTCAAGGACTGTGGCGTGAACTCCATCAGGCTTCGCGTGTGGGTGGACCCGTATAAGGGCTGGAGCGGCAAGGAAGACATGGTAAAACTGGCCGAAAGGGCTGCCAAGGCCGGCATGGCCCTCATGGTGGATTTCCACTACTCGGACTTTTTCTGCGACCCTCTCCGTCAGGGTATTCCCAAGGCATGGCAGGCCGATGCCACGGATGTAAACAAGATGTGCGTCCATGTGAAAGAGCACACCACGGAGGTCCTTCAGGCGCTAAAGGACAAAGGTATTTCTCCCGCCTGGATCCAGATAGGCAACGAGACTCCCAACGGCTTCTTGTGGCCTATAGGAAAGCTTTGGGCTACCGGTAGTGAAACAGTGGGAGGAAAGGACAATTTCAACGCTCTCTACAGAGCCGGTTACAATGCCGCCAAGGCTGTTTTCCCCAATGCTCTTGTGGGGCCCCACCTCAATAATGCATATGATTCCAAGACAGACTGGTGGTTCAAGGACCGCAAGGATGCCGGCTGCAAGTTTGACATGATTTGCCTGTCCCACTATCCCCAGACCCATAAGGACCCTGCTACTTGCAATTCATCGGCCATAAACAGGATCAAGTCCCTCAGCAGCACATATGGCGTTCCCGTGATTATCTCTGAAGTGGGAGTGAAGATAGCCACAGGCTCTTCTCCCTATGGCGGAGAAACAGCGGCGGCGGCGGTACTTACGGAGTTCATGACGGAAGTCAAGAAACTTCCTGCAACCACCTGCGCCGGAGTTTTCTATTGGGAGCCGGAAGTCTATGACTGGTGGAAACCCGCAGTTTACGGAGATGCCAATGCCATGTACCAGTACACCGGAAAGAAAGAAACCTGGAACAACGCCTACGACATGGGCGCATTCCTTGCCGGCGGCAAGCCGTCCAAGATAATGGATGCGCTATGTAAGTAAAAAAAAAGAGCCTCGTTAGAGGCTCCTTTTTTTACAGTTCCCAGGCCAGTGCCGACGCACCAAGAATTGCGGCGTCGGATTCCTTGAGCTGAGAGTAGACAAGTTTAACCTTGTTGCGCCACAGGGAAAGGACGTTCTCGTTCATGGCCTTTACAATGGGCTCCGTGAGGAATTCCTTTGCGCGGGCAAGGCCGCCGAAGAGCACAATTGCCTCCGGGGCGGAGAACTCTATGAAGTCCGCGAACTTCTCTCCGAGGATGCGGCCGGTGAATTCGAAAATCCTGAGGGCCAGTTTGTCTCCGTCCTTAGCGGCCTCGTAGACATCCTTGGAAGTGATTTTGTCCAGGGAACGGAGCTCTGAGGGTTCATCTGTCATTTCCAGCCATTCACGGGCGGTGCGTGCTACGCCGATGGCGCTGGCATAAGCCTCCAGGCAGCCGGTTTTGCCGCAGTTGCACTGACGGCCGTTGTGGCGTACTGCGCAGGTGTGGCCAAGTTCTCCGGCAAAGCCGTCGTGGCCGTACACAACCTCACCGTTGATCACGATACCGGAACCTACGCCGGTGCCGAGGGTGATCATGATGAAGTTCTTCATGCCGCGGGCGGCGCCGTAGGTCATTTCACCTACTGCAGCGGCGTTGGCGTCGTTGGTGAGGGATACGGGAATGCCGTTCATCTGTTCCGAGAGGAGCTTTGCAAACTCAACCCTGCCGTGTGCCCAGGCCAGGTTGGGGGCGCATTCAATGGTGCCGGTGTAGTAGTTGCCGTTGGGGGCGCCTACACCGATTCCGCGGATTCGGCCTTCTGCCGAAGCCTCTGCGATGATGCGTTCCAGGGCCTCTGCGAGTTCCGCGATGAAAGGCCCAACCTCGTCGTGGTTGTCCGAGCGGATGACGGTTTGTGCCAAAACGGTACCACGGGCATCTACAATGCCGCATTTGGAGGTTTGGCCTCCGATGTCAATGCCGATTACTAAGTCTTTTGCCATAACTTGTTATGCTTTTTTAATCTTTGAACCTGCAACTGCAAAGTAGAGGATGAATGCAACTGCTGCTGCAAGAACCCAGTAGCTGGGCATGTAGCCGGCTTTATCGGCCACGAAGTTCTGTACAAGGGGAACGATACCGCCGCCGACTACCATTGCCATGAAGATGCCGGAAGCCTTTTCCGTGGCTGCGCCGAGGCCTTCAACTGCGAGGTCGAAGATGGTGCCCCACATGACGGAGGTGCAAAGGCCGCAGAGAACGAGGAGAAGAGCCGCGATGGGAACCTGTACCATGCCGAAGCCGCTGCCTGTGAACACGGGCATTGAAACCATGGCGGCCTTGCCGAGGAAGATGGCCAGGATGATAAGGACAAGTGCTACGCCGGATACGCAGGAGAGCTGTGTGCGGGAGCTTACCTTACCGGAAATGGCCGAAGAGACAAGACGGCCGACGAGCATGAGGAACCAGTATGTACCTGCCACGAAGCCTGCGATAGCTGCTGCCGATGCGGGATCAAGGCCTGCGCCGTTCTGGGAGTCTGAGAGGTAGAAGTTGAGGGTGCCGGGGATACCGACTTCAACACCGACATACAGGAAGATGGCGATGATGCCAAGCACGAAATGACGGTATTTCATGGGGCTTTCCACCTTTTCCGACTTGGTTTGTTCGGGGTCCTGGATGGGAACGAACAGGAGGATTACGAATGCCAGTGCGAATACGCCCATTGCCATGAAGAGGAGGGTGTTGACGTCAGAGATCTGGGATTTGCCCTTTACAAGTTCACCGATCATGGAGCCTACCAGCATAGGGGTGAGGGTGCCCATGAGGGAGTTGAAGGAACCGCCAATCTGGATGTACTGGTTGGAACGCTTGCCGCCCAGGATCTTGAGCATGGGGTTTACCACGGTGTTTAGCATGCACACTGCGAAACCGCAGATGAATGCGCCAAGAAGGTATACAAAGAAGTTTGCAGGGATTTTGCCGATGAAGGCGCCTACGCCCACTACGCCGGAGAGGAACTGTACGAACACGCCGACGAGACCCACGAGGAGGGCTGCCAGGGCGGTGAACTTGTAACCTTTCTTCTTGAGGAGGTTGCCGGCGGGGATGCCCATGATGGCGTATGCCAGGAAGTTCATCATGTTACCCATCATGCCAAGGGTGTTGGAACCCTCGATTCCGGGCTGCATTTTCCAGATGTTGCCGATAGGGGCTGCAAGGTTGGTCACAAAGGAGATCATTCCAAAGAGGAAGATCATTGTGATAACAGCAATGATGTTGCTGTTTTCTTTGGTTTTAGTCATTGTTATAGTATTAGAGTTAAATAAAAATTTCGTTTAGCTTTCAAATTTAAGAATTTTCCGTTTGATTTACAATAAGGCCGACAGGGAATCGTAGTACTTTCTTGAAACCGGTACGGGATCCAGACCGTCCCTGTCCAGTTTTGCAAGGGCATAGCCGTTGAGGTCCTTCCTTACAAGCTCCACGTGGTCTGCGTTCACAAAATAGGACCTGTGGCAGCGCACAAGGCCATGTTTTGTGAGAGTATCCTCCAGTGCCCGCATGGATGAGCGCAGCGTGAAATCCTTTACCTTGCCGTTGTCAAGGTGCACGATATGCACGTAATTGTCCTCCGCTTCTATATATAGTATGGCAGGGGAGGAGATTATGAACTTCAGGCGCTTCTGGTCATCGTGGAAGCGCACAAGGGATTTGTCGTCTGCGGGAACAGGCTGTTTACTGCCGCCAAGAATGTACAGCTGAATGGCCTGAGTAAGGATTACATAGGGGAATGCGACAATTCCGGCAAGGTAAAGGATGCCCGTGGACATTACTGTGAAATAGGGAATGGCCGGCCTCCATTCTATCCCAAGGAGGATGGACCAGAAGAGTCCGGTGGCTACAATTTCACCCACGCACCACGTAATATAAAGGGGCCAGCTGAGGTCTATCACGTGCCTCAGGATAAAGAGCAGCATGCGGCTCAGTACCATTACGCCCAGTAGAATCAGCGTTGTAAATATCAGATTTTCAGCGAAATAGCCTTTCCCAACACCCAGGAAGTCATTGATGTCGAAGGGCTGATAGGCCAGTGTGAAGAGGAAATAGAAGAGCGGAATTACCGTAAAGTGGAGGATATTGGCGCTCATTCTGTAAAAATTACGTGAAATTGCTGTCATTCGTCACAAAATTGCTGGGACGAATATACAAAAAATATTTCATTCGTCCCAATTTTGTTACTTTCGTCCCTAAATACGCGTTTTCGTCCCTGAAAACCCATTTTTCGCCTCATAAATTTTCCCACCCCGCCAATCGGGGCTAATTTTGCCCTGAAAAAACCGAGAAAAAACAGTAAAAACTATGCAGACTATCCCTATTTTCTTCTCCGTTGACGAGCATTACGTGCCCTATCTTGCAGTGGCCCTTAACTCTATTAAAGACAATGCGTCTGAGCGTTATCTCTATCATATTCATATACTTAACGACAATATTTCCTGTGAAAGTAAATCACGTCTTAAGAACCTTGAGAGTCCGAATTTCACTCTGGAATTCAATTCTCTCACGGAAAAGCTCCGTTGCCTTGACAGATTGAGGAAGCACCGCTTCAAGGCTTTCTCTTCTCTCAGTATCTACTTCCGCCTTTTTATCCCTATGCTTTTCCCTCAATACGACAAAGGAATATATCTGGATGCCGATATTGTTGTTCCGGGAGATATATCCGAACTCTGGCAGGAGCCTCTAGGCAATAATCTTATTGGTGCCGTTGCCGATTACAGTATCCAGCATATAACCCCGTTCATGCGTTATATTGATGACTATGTTGGTGTGGATCACCGCAAGTATGTAAATTCCGGAGTTCTCCTTATGAACCTCCGGCGCCTTCGCGAAGTTGATATTGCAGGTAAGTTCATGAGCTGGATGGTTAAGTACTCCCTTGGGACCGTTGCTCCTGACCAGGACTATCTTAACGCGCTTTGTTGGAACAGCATCCTCTATCTTGACCCTTGCTGGGACGCTATGCCTGGTGGAACTGTTACTTCGTTTGACGGCCCTCAGATAATACATTTCAACCTTGCAGCCAAGCCCTGGCTTAATGACAGCGTGCCATATGACGAAGTTTTCTGGAAGTACTCCGAGACCAGCGGTTTTCACGATGAAATCCGCTCACGCCGGTACAGTTTCCTCCATAATCCGGAAGCTGTCAGGAAGTACAGGAGCGGGGTAGACGGCCTTGTCAGGATGGCTGCGGAGCTTACAGGATCGGCCACATCGTTCCGTTCCATTATATCTTCAAGGAAAGAATTCCGCCTATGCTGTTAGTAACGCCCGGACGGGAACTGGCCATTGAAAACATAAGGAGAGCGGCCACTGAGGGCAGGTTCAACGACAAGACCGAGCCATTTGACCCGGAAATTACTCCTGACGCGCTCAAGGCCGATATCCTTGGCTATGTATCCCGCCTGGACTCGCCGGTCCAGAAACTTAAAACCGCCGTTGCAAGGGCCGTGGTCCGCTCCTGGGTGAGGAAGTGGAGTGAGCCGGTGAACGAAATTACCGGCATCCGGAACCTTCTCACTGTACAGGGGGCTGCCTTCCTTACCAGCAACCACTTCAACCCTTTTGACAACGGTGTCCATCGCACACTTTCGCGTCTCACAGGGCGGGACCGCCTTGTGGCCATAAGCCAGGGAACCAACTTTGTGATGCCTGGGCTCAACGGCTTTATCCTTAGGAATATAGATGTAATTCCGCTCATTCAGGAACCGTCATATATGAACGGGGCTTTCCGTAAACTGATGCAAAGAAACCTTGACCGTAACCGCTTCATCCTCATTTACCCGGAGCAGGAGATGTGGTTCAACTACCGTAAGCCCCGTCCCGGAAAGAGGGGAGCCTTCCTTTTTGCTGCGGAGTACGGCGTCCCGGTGGTCCCCACCTTTGTGGAAATGGTGGATCTCCCGGAAGTTGTGGCCCCCGGTTTTCATGACGTTAAGCTTGTCCTCCACGTGCTGCCGCCCATTTTTCCGGACCCCGAAAGATCGGCCCGTGAAAACAGTTTCCTCATGTGCCAGGCCGATTATGACGCCAAGGTGCGCTGCTACGAGCAGTGCTACGGGCGCCCTCTCACTTACGAATTCTCAAAAGAAGATATAGCCGGTCTCATATAGCTTAATATTCTTTTCATTTTTTGCCGGATTTGTTGTATATTTGCATGATTTGGAAGACAAATTCGTAAAATATATTATAAACCCACTTTTTTATGGCAGAAATCAAGAAAAGAGTCTATCGTTTTGGCGGAAAGCACGCCGAAGGCGATGGCAAGATGAGAGAGCTTCTTGGCGGCAAGGGTGCAAACCTGGCCGAAATGAACCTCCTTGGCATGCCGGTTCCCGCCGGTTTTACCATCACAACCGAATGCTGCACTGAGTACTACCGTCTTGGTGGTGGCTACACCCCCGAACTCAAGAGAGACGTTGCAGCCGCCCTTGAGGCAACGGAAAAGATCATGGGCAAGAAATTCGGCGACGCAGAAGATCCCCTCCTTGTCAGCTGCCGCTCCGGTGCACGCTCTTCCATGCCCGGCATGATGGACACCATCCTCAATATCGGCCTTTGCTCCAAGACCATCCCCGGCCTCATCAAGAAAACCGGCAACCCCCGCTTTGTGTACGACGCATACCGTCGTCTCATCATGATGTACTCAGACGTCGTGATG
>JAFVDC010000126.1 GCA_017478685.1 Bacteroidales bacterium
AATTTTTCCTATTTCAGAGAATGATTCTGCCATGCTTCTTTGCGATTAACCCTGCAAAGATAGCAAATTATTTCTTCAGTGAAGGGACGGATGCCTCAAAGTCGTTGGTGGAGTTGTTGGTATCAGCCAACTTGCCGTCAACGACTTTTCTGCGTACGCTCTTTCCAAAGCGCGCTATGTCGTCGTACACTTTCACCGTCCAGGCATATCCGGCATCGAATGCGGCGCCCCAGGGGTTGCGGAAATAACTGTCCTCCGAGCTGCAGTTGACGGCATCCAGAACCCATTCGCCGGGAATTACCCAAACGTCATCATCGGCAATGTCGTAGTCAAAGTTGTACTCGTCAAAATGGAAGTAGTAAGTACCGCTCCAATGGCGTTCGGCCATGATTTTCTCTGCGGTCTCGCCTTCCGGTACAAGTGCAATGGCAAAGCTCTGAAGGCCGCTGTGGTGGAGCGTAGTGATTGTTGCCGAAGTCTTGAACCATATCTCAAGGTTCTCAACGTCAGGGTTGTCCGTGTCCGGATAAAAGTCGTTTTCGTCGTAGAACTCAAAGTCTGCGCCCGTAAGGTCAAGGGCGTCCGGGTTACCATCCACGGTTTCGGCTTCCTCGCCTTCACCCTCGGTGCGGCTGTCCTTGTAATTGAGGGCCGCAAGGGCCAGCACAACCGACTCGCCGGGCTTGATGGCATGGTCCGTACCGTTTCCGGGAATGAGGTACATGTCGTTCACGGCAAGGCCGTCTTCAAGTTCAGGGTACTCGTAGTATGCCCCAACGTCGGTCTTGTCGCCCTGGATGTAGTTCATCACAAACAGCACGCGGTCTGCGTATACCGTATGGTCACTGACATTGGTGAGTTTGATGTACTGGTCGTCGGAGGCGTGCTCTGCACCGGGAATGAGGGTTCCGGAATAGTAGATTTCCTCAATCACCAGTTCTCCGGGCTTGGGAGCGGCCGGAACGTCCGTAACCTCAGGAGTCTCCGGTCCCGCAGGATTTTCAGGCTCGTCGGGTTTTGCGGGCGTTTCTTCCTCCTTGGGAGTGTTGTCGTCGTAGACGGGCTTTGTGCAGGCCACCATGGCCAGAGCTGCTGCAGCAGCAAAGAGAAAAACTTTTTTCATAATTTAATACCTATTGTTATTGAATAAAATACAGAGTCAAGCGAGTCATAGTACGCACCTGCGCGTGCAATGCCCCGTATGTTTTTGGATATCGGCCTTTCCGCCTCAACTGAAGCGTGGAGCCCTATGCTGGCGGCCGAAACCCTCATGAGCTTGGAGCGCTCAAAATCCTGAAGCGCCTCAAGGGTATACTTGGCCGGGATGATCATCCTGGCATCAAGGGGGATGTACCCGATTGCGGCGGCATCGGCCCTTAGCATCCAGGCCCCGGCGCTGCGGGAATAAGATGCTCCGGCATTGAGCCTGAGACCGGAGGCGGAGAAACTTCTGCCGGGGTACATATACTGCTGCAGGAAGCCCCTGAACGCGGTTTCGGCGCTGAATAGCCACCGGCCGGCCTGCATTTTTCCATGGGCCGAAGCCTCATAGAAAGCCCCGGAGTACATGTTGAACATCATGAGGCTGTTGTAGGCTCCCGCAATGCCGTTGTCCAGGACCTGCTCATAACCGCTCCTTACCTCCGCGCTTGCGCGTGCACCTGCGATCCAGATTCCGCCGGAATAATCCGCGCCAAGTTTAATGTCATGCGTAACAAGTTCTGTATAAGGCGCTTCGTTGAGGCTTGGAAGGTGGTGGACATTGTCCAGGAAACTGTATTCAAGAGCAGCCTTCCAGCCCCTGTCCCTGAGGGGGAAAAGCGTAAGGGCAACGCCGCCTCCGTTTCCGTTGTATCTTGTGGAAAGGTAGGAGGATATGGTTCCGGAGAACCTGTAAAAATAACTCCCCAGGCCTGTCAGGTGGAACTGGGCCGAATTTGCCCCGCGCGGATTGAAATAGCTTACGGAATTGCTCTGGGAATATTTGCGGTAAAATGCGCTGACATCAAGGACATAGGCGGGGGAAACCTGCCTTCCGGAAGAGATTGTCACCTTGAGGTCGGAGACAATGTTCCTGGGCCTAGGGTCCACCTCCCTCCATTCATGAAGTGCCCTGTAACTGCCCCCGATGCCGAAATTCCATTCCCCTTTCTTGAAAGCGTAGCCTCCGGAGAAAGCGTAAGTCTCCTTTCGGACATTGCCTGAAAGGGAATCGGCCATCACATATGGGTAAACCACGGCATAGTCCGACGAACTGTTCCAGAGGACTCCGTTACGGAAGCCGTTGGCATATTGTACCTTTCCGGAAACCGCGCTGGTTGTGCTTGGCCTTACCAGCGTGCGGATGTCCACCACGCCTTCTCCCGCAGACTGTCCTTCTTCCGGGATAAGCGGACTGGTCTCCGAGCGTCCCCTCCAACCGGCCTCCACGCTGGTCTCCGGCGCCCTTCGGCTGAAAAGGGCCTCGGAGGCGCTGGCATGGCCCAGGGAATCGGCCAGGGCAACAGTGAGTATGGTAAGAAGAAGGCTCATCAGTACAGGTAAATTACATCAAGGGTAATGGATTCCGTCCCGGAAAGGAGGTTGAGAGCCTTTACGGGGTCCGAGTGAGAGTAGGAGCGAAGCGTGCGGGATGTCCCGTCTTCCATTACCGCCTTTCCGTCAAAGGCAATGGAATAAACGCCCTTCTGCACCTTCAGGGAGGCTTTTCCGTCCTTGAACTCAGGGAACGGATAATTGATGCCGGTATTAAGGTTCAGGAACTTGTTGCCGGGAAGGGAAGGGTCCACCGTCATAGACTTCACGGCGGCGCCGTCCGGCGTGGAAAGAGTTATCTCCACGCTGGAAAACAGTTCCGGCTCCACTTTCCCCGAGCAGGCCGAAAAAGCGGTCAGGATGAGAAGTATTGCAAGCGCCTTTTTCATCATATCTTCAAACTTATTTCCATGCCGAAGTAAGGCACGCTGGAGCGGCGTTTCAAAACACCGTCAACATAGTAATCCGGGGCAAGCGTGAACAGCCTGTTCACAAAAAGGGCAGCCGTAGCCTTCTCCTTGAAGAGCGTCTTTGAAATCTTCAGGTTCACGTTCATGGAAAACGGCGTCACGGTGTATTTCAGAAGAGCGTCCGAGTACGGCCTTTTCATCTGCCTCAGAACGCCGTCCTGGGCCGATTCCGCCGTGTAAGGATGCTGGACAAGGTCTTTGTCAAGGTATGCCACCGGGGTGGAGTCGTCGGCCTCGAACTGCTGGGCGGTGAACCAGGTGCACTGGAAAGATGTGGAGAAGATGAGCCCCAGCGACGGCACCTGCGTGTCCAGCATGAATGAACTTGTGAAGGAGTCGTACAGGCGGCTGTCGTTTTTGTCGTAAAGGCCTATGTACGGGTATGGTTTCCCATTTATCATGGAGGACGGCCTCTCCCATTCCGGCTGTGAGTTCATGTACCTTGTGCGGAACCATGCCCCGTTTACGTTCAAGCGTGTGTTTATGACGGGTATCCTTGCCGAAGACAGCGTGAACTCCACTCCTCGTTTGAGGCTCCTGGAGCCGTTGGTCTGAAGGGAGTACGCAATAAGGGTGGTGTCAAGCACATAAGGGGTGGTTTCCGTGGACGGAGGCCCCGTGAGCGTACTTTTGTCAATGGCGCTTTCCGTATAGTCCTTGGAAACCAGCCTCATATACTCCGACCCATTCCTGAATCCGGACCTCATGTCTTCCGTGAAAAAGTCTATGGAAGCGCTCCATCCGCACCAGGAGGCATCGGCCCCCACCTCCCATTTGAAATTGCGCGCCGCCTCAAGTTCAAACGGCGTAGAATCAATTGTATACACAAGGAAATTGATGCGCCGGAGCTCCTTTTCCGTGGGCCAGTAGTTCATCTGGATCTTGTCCCCGTACATAAGGGTGGGGAAGAGCATGTCCATTGTGGGGAACTTGGTGTGAAGGCCCGCTCCGCCGTAAATACCGGCCTCGAACCTGTAGCCGCCAAGCGCCGTTTCCGGGAAGTTCAGGCGTAGGTTGGCGCGCGGGTCCAGTGCAACCTTGCCGCTCAGTTTATAGGCCTTGTCAAGCCCCGGCATGGCCGAAGCCCTCAGCCCAGCCTGCCATTCCAGCCTGAAATCTCCCAGACCGACCTTCCCGTTATGTTCCAAGAACGCCGCCAGGATGTTTTCTGCGGGGATGTCGTAGTAGGGCCGCGGCCGTGTTCCCATTCCGGGGTTCAGCGGACGCAGGACAGCGAAGACGGTGCATCCGCCAAAATTCTTGACCACCGTCCATTCGGCCCCGGCCATAAGATTCCCGCCAAGGAGACGGAAGCGCGAAACCGCCCTCAGGTATGCGTAGAACGGCTTTCCATCCACCGTAAGGGAGGCGTCATACCTTGACGGAATCATCACCGCGTCAAATTCGCCAGCGACGCGGGACACCGAAACAGGTTCCTCGGTGCCCAGGATGACGTTTTTCCACCTGTCTATCTTGTCGTGGCCGTAACTTAACTGCGCCGTCAGCACCAGGTTCTTGAAAAAGGAGTCGTCGGCTTTGGAGGCTAGGGTGAAATCCCCGCCAAGGTCTATGTGGTTGTAAGAGCTTCGGTATGTTTCGGCCGGGATCCCGTCAAACTGGTCCAGGTCTTTGTCGGATTTCTGGGTGTCGAAGGACCCGGTGTAATCCAGGTTCACCGTCAGTGTCCTAGTGTAATTCCCGCCTTCCCGCCAAGTGCGGCTGCCGCGGACGCTTCCCGTCAGGCGCCTGTAACTTTGCCTCAGGTTCCTGGGGTCGGCCTTGGAGTCCAGGTAATTGAGGCCGATGTTCACCGTCCTGCGGTCCTTTCCGCCCCAGTCGAAGCCCTTCCCTACATACACCATCTTGGACTTCATGTCCGACTTGAAACGCAGGTGGAGGTCGTTTCCGCCGCGTTTTCTCTTGATCTGGATGAGGCCGCTTGTGAGGTCTCCGTGTTCGGCCGATGCAATTCCGCGCACGACGTCCATGGACTCTATCTCTTCCGTGGGGATGGTGCGCATGTCCGTCCCAAGGTTCACGTAATTGCTTCCAAGATTGCTGTAGGCGGGGGTGAACTGGAGGTTGGCGTCGTTGAGGACCGGCTTTCCGTCAATGGTGAAGCGTGTCCCCAGGGCCTGGGTGGCATAGTTGGTGTTCAGGCTGCCGGCCGCCCTCATGTTTACAACCTGCGGACTTCCGAAGGCAGGGTCCCTTGAAATGCCCCCCGGAAGAAGTTCCAGAAGGTCTGCGACGCTGGACGGCTGGATGTGGGCTATCGCCTCGGAGCCTATCTTTGAGGCCGATGTAAGACCGTGATTCTCCTGCGCGGTCACAACCGCTTCCCTTATCTGGTATACGGCAGTGGTGTCGGTGTATTTCCAGGTGGTGTCGGGGGCCGCCGCAATGAGGAATAATATGAGTAAACTCTTCACAGTCTCTTTTAAAAAGGACTGCAAAGTTAACGGCCCCGCCGTTTCCGGTCAATCCCTAAAAATTGGGTTTTACGTAGCTGTGAAGCGGGGAAGTGAAGGAAATGCCGGGCATTGTGAAGCTCTTTTTGTAAGGCCTTGAAAGAGTGTCAACTAGCTCGAAAGTTCCGGTTTTGAGGGCAAAGTAGTTTTCTCCTTCCTGAGTGGATGTTTCAACCGTGTAGTAAAACATATCCCCAATAATGAGGATGTCCTCCTTCTCCGGGCACATGGGTACTTCCGTAACGGTTATATCCCCGTTTTCCTCCAGTATTGCAAGGTGCCCGTCACCGGTCACAAGGAAGCCTAGGGTGGCGTGGTTTTCAAACTCCGTTATCTTCAGGTTCTTGAGGTGCAAGGTGTCTGCGGCAGGGTAGTAATCGGCCCGGATAACGCCGGCTGTCTGCTTGATTCTGAAGAGTTTATCCTCTGAATCTGTGAGAAGGTAGCCTTCGTCGTGGTCCTTGCGGTCCGTGGGGTTGCCCTCAATGCATTTTGCCGGGAACACAAAGCCAAGGGCCCTTAGGTCCCCGTTAAGTTTTTCCGTCTTTTCCTCCTGCAGGGCGTTCTGCGCCATGTTATAAATGTAAAGGCCGTCTTTCCTTGACACAAAAGCCTCCTTGGGATCCTGCAGTTCAAGCCTTTCCGGGACAGACTCCATAAGGAGATACACTGGCGGAATCACCTTGTTCACGTCTCTTGGGTCCATGGTCAGGAACATGTTGTTGCGCTCAATTTCTTCAAGCGTAACCTTTTGTCCCTCAAGGGAATCAGGGAGAGCGCCCCTGGATGCAAGTATTGAGGCGTAGAACAGCGGCTGTACTTCGTCGGAGTAAACGTTTCCGGCGCGGTCCACGAATTTGTAATCACGGTCCTCCTGATACAGCGCGGTGAAGTCGTGGAGCACGCAGCTGTAAAGGGTAAACGGGGTGCCTTCCGGCTTGGCAGTCAGGAGGTTATAGAGTTTGGGGCCCACCGTCAGCAGCACCACCGCCGCGGTCAGGGCAATGAATATGGCCGATATCTTTTTCATCACTGGACTCCCTCCTTGAACCGTTCAATGCCGCCGAAAATCAGAATGGCCGAAGCCAGGGTGTAGACACCCATCCACGGCAGGAAACTGTTGTAGGCCTCCGGAACCGGAGACAGGAAAAACAGGCCCGCAAGGGCGGCGAGAAGCACCACCAGTACTATCCTCATGCGCCATGTGGGCTCAATGCAGATGGCACAGGTCCAAAGATATGCCGCCCATCCCGCAAGGTACCAGACAAGCATTGTGGAGGTTATCCTTGACACCAGTTCCGCCGGAATCCATCGGCCCAGAAGAATTGCGCATATAGCGGCATGCAGTGCTGAAAATACGGTGAGCACGGTGAGGCCGTAGCCCACGATGCAGCCTGTCATCACACCCTGTTTCACCGGGAGATGAAGGGTGAGTTTGAGGCGTTTAAACTGCACTTCCGGGAGAAACTGCGCAAGCGCAAGGAGTACTCCCGCAGCCGCAGGAGCGTACCTGAACACCTCCAGGAGCACGGTGTCCTTTGCTATGAGCGTGCTCCAGAGGATTTCCGCGCCGCGGAACTCCACCACCTTCGAAAGGTTCAGGAAACTGTAAAACAGCATTCCGGCCATCACCGCGGCTATTCCCGCAATGAGCCACCGCGTCTTGAGCCATTCCTTGTATATTATCGCTTTAATCATCTCAATATTTCCCTGTAAGTTCAATGAAAATATCCTCCAGCGTCATGCCCGGATACCGGTCCATGAGGCTGCGGGTGCCCTCTTGCACCAGGATGCTGCCGTAGTCCATGACAATAACCTCGTCCACAAGTTTTTCAAGGTCCTGGATTATGTGGGAGGTGAGGAACACGGTCTTGCCCCTGTCCTTGGCGTAATCCCTCAGGTATTCGCAGAAAAGCCGGCGGTAACCGGGGTCCAGGCCAAGGGAAAAGTCGTCAAGCACCAAAAGGTCTGCGTTCTGGGCCAGAATAAGCCCCAGGGCCACTTGTGAGCGCTGTCCGTTGGACATGCGGGCAATCCTCTGGCCCGGTGCAACCTTCAGTTTTTCCATGAGTGAGTAATACGCGTCCCTGTCCCACTTGGGATAAAATGCGCTGTAGAACTTCTCTATCTGGGAAATTGTCATGTAGGAGTACTGCACGTGGCCTTCAAGGAGCAGTGCAATGCGCCGGCGGGTTTCCGGGGTTATGTGCTGGACATCCTCCCCGAATATGCGGCAACTGCCGCCACGGGGCTTCAGATATCCCATCAGTATGTTTATCGTGGTGGTTTTGCCGGTCCCGTTCTTGCCCAAAAGGCCCACAATATGGCCTTTATCTACGGTAAAGTTAAGGTCTTCGTAGATCTTTCGTTTCCCATAGTAATGTGTCAGGTGCTCGCAGCACACAACGCTATCTTGCATAATCCTTGTCTAAAATGGAGTGCAAAGATAGTAAATTGCCCAAGTCTTGTCCATCCCTATTTATGGGGATGCAAAAAAGAAGACTCCCCGCAGGCGGGGCCGGCAGGGAATCCTCGTGCAGAGATTTGTAAGGTATTGTGTTAGTAATCTCAGTTGTAGCAGAGCGTATGTTTCATGCAAATATAAAAAACCGCACCCTCAAAAGAAAGGCACGGCATTTCATAACGGAAAAAAGATATTTCATTTCGTACGAAAATGCGCTCTCTGCCACTCTGACGGGGACTTTTTGGTGAATTTCACAAAAGCCCTGTAAAATGAGGGGAAGGATGCGAATCCGGCTTTTTCGGCCACTTCCGATATGGCGGGATCCTGCTCCAGAAGAAGCAGCCGCTTGGCCTCTTCCACCCTTCGGCGGTTCACGTAGTCGGAGAAGGACATCCCGCTTGTGCGGTTTATGGCGGCCGAAACATAGGTGCGGTTTGAGCCCACGGCCTCGGCAACGTCTGAAATCTTGAGCCCCGGCTTCAGATAGAGCCTGTCGCTGTCCATGAGGGCCGATATCCTTGCCTCCAGCGCAGTGTCTTCCTGGGTCGAAGGTTCCGGCGCGGGGGCTTCGGCCGGCACTTCACGATGGAAATCGCGGGCGTAAAACCGTATGCCGCCCCCAACGTAAAAGAGGGCGAACAGCATTGCCGAAAACGCTACCGACGGGATGGCAAGAAGAAGCGACTGGTGGAAAGCCTCCCGCCCTATGACATTTGCAATGGAGGAAATAAAGGAAAACGCCGTGAAGCAAATGAGAAGGGCCGACACCCTCCGGAGGGTTTTTTCCTCGGTGTCGGCATAATAATTATGGATATCGCTGTCGAACCTTGCAAGGTCCCGCAGGCCGAAAACCAGCACCAGGACAACCTCAATGGCGAATACAAGCTTGATGGCAAGCATTATTGCCGAAGCTCCCTGGGCTGCCACAACCGCAAACGCAAGACCTGTGGCAATTGAAAAGACAACAATGAGGCCCGTGAGCGGGGATTCGTCGCGGGTGAGCATGCGGATGTAGAGGAAGAACAGCGGATATACGGAAAGGTTGCAGAAATAGTACAGCCCGTCTATCCAGCTGTAAGTTCCGGGAGTCTCCGCCGTGAAAAACCAGGAGTGGCAGAAATACAGGGCCATGCAAACCGCCGCAAACAGCGTGAGGAACCTCTGCGGCTCCGTGGCGCGGCTAAACCGGCATATATAGATAACCAGCCACACCAGGCACACGATAAAAGGCAACAGGGTTGATGCCGTGTATATATACTCCTGTGCTGCGGGCATCAGCGGCTTTTTTTGGCGGCGCGCTTGTCACGCTCCTTTTGGGCGCGCCTGGCGCCGGTTTTCCAGTATTTCGCCCACTGCTCCTCCGTGAAGAAGCGCTTGTAGGAGTTGTCTATCTGCTGCATCCATTTGTCGCTTATGGCCTGGTAGAGGTCTGCGTTTTCCACGCGGGCTTTCTGCATCTCTTTGAGCTCGTCCATGCGGCCGCGGAGGTCGTGGTTGAGGGTGGAGTCTACATAGAACTCCTGCCAATACTCAAGTTCCAGGAGGTCGCTGAGGCGCTTGACTTCCTTGTCAATGTATTCCAGCATCTGTTTCTCCTGCTGCTCCGGGCTCTGGGGCTGCTGGTTTTGTGCTTTTGCATTGATGCTAAACATCAAACAAGGCAGGAGGGCAATGATAATCTTATAAATTTTCATATCTTTGTATTCTTGTAACCGTACATGCAAAATTACGCAATAAATGGAAAAAGGCAAAAATATACTTAGGGCTCTGGCTGTTTCGGCCATCTTGCTCACCTCTGCCATAGATGGCAATACTTGTACCAATGTGATAGTTTCCCGCGGCGCAAGCAAGGACGGCTCCGTCCTTGTGTCCTATGCAGCAGACTCCCACTACCTCTTTGGGGAACTTTACTACAAGAAAGCCGCAGACTGGAAAGCCGGCACCATGCTCAAGGTATACGACTGGGACTCAAACCGTTACCTTGGAGAAATAGAGCAGGTTCCCCATACCTACCAGACGGTTGGCAACATGAACGAGTACCAGGTTATAATCACTGAAACCACCTGGGGCGGCCGCCCGGAACTTGAAGACAAGAGGGGAGGGATAGACTACGGTTCCCTCATCTATATAGCCCTCCAAAGGGCAAAGACCGCCCGTGAGGCCATTGATGTGATTGTGGAGCTTGCAAACGAGTACGGCTATGCATCTGAAGGCGAAACCTTCTCCATCGCAGACAAAAACGAGGCCTGGATAATGGAACTCATCGGCAAGGGCATGAACATCCGTAACGGCGTCAACGTGAACAAGGGCATCGTGTGGGTGGCCATGAGGGTGCCGGACGGCGCCATCTGCGCCCATGCCAACCAGGCCCGCATCGGCAAGTTCCCCCTCAACGACCCTGACAACTGCCTTTATGCCCCTGACGTAATCCGTTTCGCCCGCCGCAAGGGTTATTTCGAGGGTCCGGACTCCGAGTTCTCCTTCAAGAAGGCCTACTGCCCCGTGGATTTCGGCACGGTACGCGGCTGCGACGCCCGTGCCTGGAGCGCCTTCAACATCCTCACGGACGGCTGGTTCTCCTTCTACGACGAAGAAGGGAATGCAGTCACCAAGGATGCCTACGGGTATCTGGACTATGTCATGGGCCAGAATCTGGAAGGGGACTTCCCCCTGTTTGTGTATCCCCGCAAGAAGGTTGGCGTAAAGGAGCTGGCCGATGTCATGCGTGACCACTTCGAGGGCACTCCCATGGACATGACCCAGGACATCGGTGCCGGCGGCAACGCCCTTCCTTACCGCTGGAGGCCCATGGAGTTCCAGTTCGATGGCAAAACTTATGTCAACGAGCGCGCCATCGCCACCCAGCAAACCGGTTTCTGGATGGTTGGCCAGGCCCGCAACTATGTCCCGGATGTTGTGGGCGGCATCCTGTGGTTCGGCACTGACGACGCCGCAACCTCTTATCTCTCACCTGTTTACACTTCCACCACCAAGGTGCCGGAGTGCTTCCGTGAGGGTAACGGAGACCTTCTCCACTATTCGGCCACATCCTCTTTCTGGATCAACAACCGCATCTCCAACGCCTGCTACAAGATGTACAACATCATGGCTCCTTACGTGCGCGCAAAGGTGGATGCCTTTGAACTGGACCAGATGGAGCGCCGCACTCATTCCGTAGACTCCATGGCGGTTGTGATGTACAACCAGGTGGTGGTGAAACTCCAGAAGAAACTCTCCTCCAAGGGAGATGTCATGGTATCCAGCAAGCCTTTCGCAAAGGTTGTAAAATACGTAACCGATTATACCGTAAACACCGCCCAGGAACAGTTTTCGGCCTGGCAGAAACTTGAGGAGGAACTCCTTGTGAAGTTTATGGACGGCAACGTGAAGCCCCAGAACCCGGACGGCACCTTCAAGCACTCCGAGCACTCAGCCGCCATCCCCGAAAAAATTGAGTGGCCCGGCTACACCGAACTCTGGAAAGAAACCGTGGCCCAGGAGCACGGAGACGTCATCGTCGTACCTGAAAATAACTAAAACTATATGACCTACTTATTCTACCTGGTTCCGGCAGCGGCCGTGCTGGCGCTGCTCTTTGCATGGATCTTCTTCCGTCAGATGATGAAGGAGAGCGAAGGAACCCCCACCATGAAAGAAATCGCGCAGTATGTGCGTGAGGGCGCCATGGCGTACCTCAAACAGCAGTACAAAGTTGTTGTCATCGTATTCATTGTCCTGGCCGCCCTGTTTGCAATCCTTGCGTACGGCTTCGGAGTACAGAACCCCTGGGTGCCGTTTGCATTCCTTACCGGCGGCTTCTTCAGCGGCCTGGCGGGCTTTGTGGGTATGAAAACCGCTACTTATGCATCGGCCCGTACGGCAAATGCAACAATGCGAAGCCTCAATTCAGGCCTTAAGATAGCCTTCCGTAGCGGCGCCGTCATGGGCCTCACCGTGGTTGGCCTTGGCCTTCTGGACATCGCCATCTGGTGGAGCATCCTCAAGATCTTCTATGACCCCACATCCGCCCAGAACCTTGTTGTCATCACCACCACCATGCTTACCTTCGGCATGGGTGCATCCACGCAGGCTCTTTTTGCCCGTGTTGGCGGCGGCATTTACACTAAGGCCGCAGATGTTGGGGCCGATATCGTGGGTAAAGTGGAGCAGGACATCCCCGAGGACGACCCCCGCAACCCCGCCACCATTGCCGA
>JAFVDC010000127.1 GCA_017478685.1 Bacteroidales bacterium
ATACCAGGCTTCCAGGATGGCGTCTGCGAGTTCGGATTCTGCGCTGAGATCCAGCGGACGGCCGTTAAGGAGCACTACCGCCACTTGCTTGCCCTGCTTCTTCAGCGCCTTCAGGAGTTCCGTCTGCTCCTTGGGGAGATTTATGGATGTGCGGGAAGCGGCCTCTCCGGTCCAGCCCCAGGGCTCTCCAAGCACCAGGACCACCTTGTTTGAAGCGCTTGTGACGGGTGTCACTTCCTTTATGGCGTCTTCTATTCCGGCGGGAACGGCTTCAACTTCACCGGCGGCGCGCCAAGAACCAAGAAGGTCGTCGCGGGTATTTGCCATGGGGCCGAGGACGGCTACCTTTTCACCTTTTTTGAGGGGAAGGATGCCGTTGTTCTTGAGGAGAACCATGCTTTCGGCCGCAAGCTTACGGGCGAAGGCCTTGTTTTCATCCGTGAGGGTGCGAGCCTTTTCGCGCTCGGGGTCGCAGTATTTGTAGGGGTCGTCAAAGAGGCCCAGGGCGGCCTTTATGTTAAGGATGCGCCTGACGGCTTCGTCAAGGGTTTTTTCGCTCACCTTTCCGCTCTTTACAAGGCCGGTCATGTGGTTCATGTAGGCGGCGCTCATCATGTCCATGTCAAGGCCGGCGTTCATGGAGAGCTCTGCGGCATGCTCCTCATTTTCGGCATAGCCGTGCATTATCATCTCATTGATGCCGGTGTAGTCGCTGACCACAAAGCCTTCAAAGCCCCATTCGCCTTTGAGGATGTCTGTCATGAGGTGCTTTGAGGCATGGGCGGGGACGCCGTCAAGTTCATTGAAAGATGCCATTACGCTCAGGGCGCCGGCATCGATTGCGGCCTTGTAGGGAGGGAGGTAGAATTCCCTGAACCAGCGCTCGGACATGTCTACGGTGTTGTAGTCCCTGCCGGCCTGAGGGGCGCCGTATGCGGCAAAGTGCTTCACGCAGGCAAGGATGGTGTTGTCCTTGGAAAGGTCGTCGCCCTGATAACCTCTTGTCATGGCGGCGGCAATGAGGCTGCCAAGGTAGGGGTCTTCACCGGAACCTTCGGAGATTCGGCCCCAGCGGGGTTCCACCGAGATGTCGCACATGGGGCTGTAGGTCCACTGGAGGCCGGCAGCTGCGGCTTCTTCGGCGGCAATGCGGGCGCTTTCCTCAATGGCGTCGATGTCCCATGAGCAGGACATGCCAAGGTTTATGGGGAATATGGTTCTGAATCCGTGGATGACATCGTAACCAAAGAGAATGGGAATTCCAAGGCGGGTTTCCTCTACGGCGATGCGCTGGACCTCCCTTGTGAAATCCGCAGTGTAGGCATTGAGGAGACTGCCGCACCTTCCGGCCTTTATGTCTTCAAGGTATCCGCTTCGCATGCTGGGGCCGGTTACGGTCCAGTCACTTGTGAAAAGGACGGTCTGGCCCACCTTTTCCTCAAGGGTCATCTTTTTAAGGAGCTGCTCTACGCGGGGGTCCTCCGGTATACGCGTTGTCTTGGAAGTGTTGTTGCCGCAGGATACTGTTGCTAATGCCATTACGGCAATGATTAGTGCTTTTCCCATTGGTTATAGAATTAGTTTTCAAATATAATGGTTTTTGGTCAAATAGCAATGCGTTGCCCGGGATTGGAGCTGTGAAGGCAAAAAGAGTGAAAAGATTGGGAAAAAGTGCGTATATTTGTTAGGATGAAACGGTTAGCATACATACTTTGCCTTGCGGCGGCGGTAGCGGCGGCCTGCTCCAAGCAGGATATCATACCGGCGGCGGGGTCCGGGCAGAATTCCGGAGGTAGCTCGCAAGGCAGTAGTTCGCAAGGGGGCAACTCGCAGGGAGGCAACTCGCAAGGCAGCGGTTCACAAGACGGCACAGACATCCCCCTGCTTATTCCGGTGCTTCCGGAGAGCGGAAATGTACCGGAGGTGCGCATTACCATAACAGACAAAAACTGGAAAACGCTTCTGGACGCTTTCAACAAGAGTAGCAACACCCAGGAGTACATTCCGGCCGATATAGAGTACAAGGACGGTACGCAGGTGCAAAAGGTGACGGGCGCCGGACTGCGGCTAAAGGGAAACACCTCAAGGCGCTACCCCGGGGAAGCCGGGAACCTCAACCACGTGCACTTCGGCCTGCATTTCAGCGAATATGTTGAGGGCCAAAAACTTCTGGGAACTTCCCGTCTGGACCTCAAGTGGTTCAAGGACGACCCTTCGTACTGCCGTGAGGTTTTCTGCTATGACCTTTTCCATAGGGCCGGTGTGTGGACTGCCATAAGTTCCGGGTACACCCGTCTTTGGATAACGATTGGCGGCAAGGAGACCTACATGGGCGTATACGAGCTTATGGAGCACGTGAAGGGAGATTACCTGAAACGCCGCCAGAGTGCCTTCGGGGGCCGTGACGGTCATCTTTGGAAGGCCAGATGGGGAGCAAATCTCCGTGACCCCAACGCCTGGATGGGGGCCGATGACAACAAGAACGACTACACCTATGAACTGAAGTCGGATGAAACTGACTTCACGGCGGCAAAAGCTGAGCTTCAGGCATTTATAAAAAATTTAAACGGAAAGACCGGAGAAGCCTTCTACACCTGGGCGCAGCAGGCCATGGACGTGGATCTCCTTCTAAAAACCTATGCCGTGAACGTTGCCGTGGGCATGTGGGACGACTATTGGAACAACACCAACAACTACTATTTCTACTTCAATCCGGAGGGAAAATTCTTCTTCATCCCCTACGACTACGACAACACCCTTGGGACAAGCTTGAACTGCGGAGTTCAGAGCGACGCCGGGCGCCAGAGCCCCCTGAAATGGGGAAGTTCCGACAATCCGCTCATTTCAAAGCTTCTTGGGAAACCGGAGTGGAAAGCCCTCTATGTTTCATATTTGAAAGAGCTTTGCAGCGGAGAAATGAAGGCCGAAACAGCCATTTCGCGTATCAAGGAATGGCACAAGGCAATAAGCTCCTATGTCTCCAACGACACCGGAGAGGACATGAAAATAGAGGACCGTCCGGCACCATGGGGCAACCACAATGAATACCGCATCCTCTCTGAAGGCTCCAACTGCTTTTTCAGCGTCAAGGCTTCGGCCGTCAATTCCCTTTAGCAGCCACTCTGCCATTTTGTCAGTGAACCCGTCATTGGCACGGCCGTTGATTATTTCCTACATGTCATTCCGAGCGAAGCCGAGGAATCTCAAAAGAAATATTTTAAACACAATAAACTATGCTTAGACCATTAGGAACAAGAGTGGTGATTGAGCCCAAAGAGGCCGAAACCATGACCGCCGGGGGCCTGTATATCCCGGACAATGCCAAGGAAAAACCCCAGCAGGGAGTAATTGTGGCCGTGGGTCCCGGCTCCAAGGACGAGCCCATGGAAGTAAAGGTTGGTGAAACCGTCCTTTACGGAAAGTACGCCGGCACGGAGGTCACCGTAGATGGCAAGAAGTACCTCATTGTTAAGCAGTCCGATATTCTCGCAATCCTCTAAACACTGTCATTTCGAGCGAAGTCGAGAAATCTCAAATCATCATTATTATGGCAAAGGAAATCAAATTCAATACAGAC
>JAFVDC010000128.1 GCA_017478685.1 Bacteroidales bacterium
AACTCATCATAGCCACCGGCGGCCTCTCTTACCCCGGCACCGGCAGTACCGGAGACGGCTATATGTGGGCCGAGGAACTTGGCCACGGCATAGACTCCTGCTTCCCGGCCCTTACCGCACTGGTTCCCGCCGGCTACAAGGATCCCAATCCTCTCCAGGGTCAGATCAAGGAGGCGTTCCGCGGTCGCACCGTTTACGGCAAGACCAAGGAAAGAAAGATTGCGCCGCTCCCGTCCTGGTACCCTAAATTCGAGAAACACATAGAGCGCGTAACACCCCTCAGTGAACTTGGAGAACTGTTCAACGGCAACAATCTGGATAATGTCCAACTCTCCCTCTACATCAACGGCAACCTTGCCCAGCAGGAATTCGGGGATGTTGAATTCACGGACGGCGGCCTTGAAGGCCCTCTTGGTTTCATGGTAAGCCGCAAGGCCGTGAAGGCACTCATAGACGGCCAGAAGGTGTACGTGAGCCTGGATCTCAAGCCCGCAGTGGAACTTGAGAAACTGGATGCCGATATCCACGCCAAGTGGGAGGAAGTTATCCACGACGACCGCTCCAAGGGCCAGAGTTTCCAGCGTCTTTTCCGCATCATGCTTGGAAAGCTCATCCCCTGGAACCTTACCCTGGCTTTCCTCAAGTGCAACCCCAAGGTGAGCGTAGACACCCTTGCATCGGCCCTTAAGGACTGGCGTATGGACATTGCCGGATTTGTGGGCTTCGAGCGTGCGGTAATAACCGCCGGAGGCGTATCTACGGCCGATGTCACCGCCAAAACTCTTGAATCAAAGAAGCACCCCGGTCTCTACTTTGCCGGAGAGATCCTGGATATGGACTGCGATACAGGCGGCTACAATATGCAGGTTGCATTCTGCACCGGATACCTTGCCGGTCAAAGCGCCGCCAAAGCACTGTAATGTATAAAGTCAACGAGATATTCTACAGCCTTCAGGGAGAGGGTTTCTGGACGGGAACGCCCATGGTGTTCGTGCGCCTTAGCGGCTGCAACCTCCGCTGCCACTTCTGCGACACCAATCATGCCGAATTCCGCCTCATGACCGTGGAAGATATCGTTAAGCAGGTTACCGCCCTGGACCCGGACAACTGCGGCCACGTGTGCATTACGGGCGGCGAACCTCTCCTTCAACTTAAGACAGACCTCATAGATGCCCTGCATCGTTTCTATTACAGCATCCACATTGAGACAAACGGCACCAGGCCCGTCCCTCAGGGCGTAGACTGGGTGACGCTAAGCCCTAAGGAAGACGTAAAGTACATAGGTCCTTCGGCCAAAGTGGTCCTGGACCAGGCCCATGAGGTAAAACTTGTGTACGACAGCGCCATCACGGAAGAAAGGATAGAGCATTGGGGCCGTTTCCCCGCCAAATGGCACTTCCTGCAGCCCTGTGACACAGGAGAGCCTTCACGCAATACAAAGATTCTGAAGGATACCGTGGCCTACATCAAGTCCCACACCACCTGGCGATTATCCCTCCAGACCCATAAGATCATAGGGGTAAGATAAGGGCAGCTAGAGCTTCTGCTTCCCGCAAACCATCCGGGCTGCCTATGTCCA
>JAFVDC010000129.1 GCA_017478685.1 Bacteroidales bacterium
GACCGCAGACCCCGAGGTAAGGGCGCAGCGCCGCCTTGACGAACTCACCGCAAAAGGGGAAAGCCACACCCTTGAGGAGGTGATGAAAAACCTTCAGGAAAGGGACTTCATAGACTCCCACCGTGAAACTTCACCCCTAAGGCAGGCCGAAGACGCCTTTGTCCTTGACAACACCCACATGACCCTCCACGAGGAACTGGTGTGGATGCTGGGCCTCCTCCAGGGCAAGTTCGGCCTTCTTGAAACTCCCGGAATCACGTGGTAAAAGTAGAGACAGACCCCGGCTCCGGCTTCTGCGGAGGAGTAATCCGTGCCATAACCCGCGCGGAGGAATACCTCAGTACGGGCGGCACCCTCTATTCCCTTGGTGCAATTGTGCACAATGAGGCCGAACTCTCCCGCCTCCACGAAAAAGGCCTGGTAACGGTGAATTCCCTCCGGGACGTCCCCGAAGGCGGCACCGTCCTCATAAGGGCCCACGGTGAGCCTCCCTCCACCTACAAGGAAGCCGCGGCACGCGGGCTCTCCGTCATAGACTGCTCCTGCCCGGTGGTTCTCAAACTCCAGGAGCGCATCAGAAACGCCACCGGCCAGATAATAATCTTCGGCCGCGTGGGACATGCCGAAGTCCTTGGCCTCATGGGACAGGTGGGCGGCAACGCCCTTGTTGTTGAAAACGAGAAAATGCTCCGCGAAGCCCTTCAAAACGGCAGCATAGACCTCTCAAAGCCAGTTGTCATCTTCTCCCAGACCACCAAAAGCCCCACCGAATACGACAATATCTGCCGTATGCTCCGGGACGCCGGCGCCCGGCTCACGGTTAACAACACCATTTGCGCCCAGGTGGCCGGACGCCATGAAAGGCTGGCTCAGTTTGCCGCATCCCACGACATAATTCTCTTTGTTGCAGGACGCTCATCCTCCAACGGCAAGGTTCTCAGTGACCTCTGCCGAAGCGTAAATCCCGCAACCTACCTCATAGGCTCGGAAAAAGAAATAGATTTCTCATGGATCAAGGACGGCCAGTCCGTGGGAGTATGCGGCGCCACCTCCACGCCCAAATGGCTGCTTGAAAAAGTGGCCGAAGAAGTCAGATCCTGGGGTAACGCACGGTAAAGCAGGCACCTCCAAGCGCAAACGAGCGGCTGTAGGATATGCTGCCGCCGCAGTGGTCCACAATTCGGCGGCAAATGGCAAGTCCAAGGCCGCTGCCGCTGGTTTTGGTGGTGAAGTCCGGCGTAAAAATCTTGTCTTGGTTGGCCTGGTCCACTCCCGGGCCGTTGTCCTCCACCACAATCTCATAGAAGGAGTCGTTGGAGGCCTTTCTCACGGACACCAGAAGCCGTTTGTCCCCGTCATTGCCATCTACCGCCTGAATGGCGTTGGTTATAAGGTTCACCACCACCCTTGTAAGCTGCGGGCGCGGCGCCTCCACCATGGCACCCGGCAGGCCGAAGTATTCCACCACAATGTCGTCGCGGGAGTCAAAGAGTTCAACCTCCTGCCTTACAAGGGCGTCAAGGTCTATGGTTTCGGCCTTTTGGTCGTACATCTTGGCAAAAGTGGAGAACTGGTCTGCGGAGTCTGAGAGAAGGTCCACATGGTAGAGGACGGTCTGGGCAACTTCGTCGAATTTGTCCTGCCAGGCCGGGTTCCCGGTGCTCTTCATCCTTATAAGCATCTGGAGCTGAAGCTTTATTGGCGTAAGAGGATTCTTGAGGTCATGTGCCACGCGGCGCGCCATGTCCGTCCAGGCCTTGTCTCTTTCGGCCTGGGCAAGGCGTCGGGAACTCTCTCCAAGGTCCTTCACCATTCGGTTGTAGGCCTCCACCAGCGGCGTAAGTTCGTCGTCCTGGTGATAGATCAGGGGCTCCAGGTGGTCTACATCCGTCACCGTCATCTTCCGGCTCATTTCCGTGAGCGGCCTGAAGAGCCTCTCCACCACGGCAAACGTAACCAGGCGGGATATGAGAAGCAGCAGCAGGAAGATGGTTATGACGGTGGCCACATGCAGGACAGCCTCCGACTCAAAGTCATGCGTGAGGTCCGTGAACGGGGCCGAAGCAATGGCTATCATGGTGCCGGAACTGTTGAAAACCGGCACATACTGGGCGTAGAACCGGCGCCTTCCCACCTTTTCCTGATTGAGCCAGAAGCGGTTGTGGCCATACACAATGGCATTGTAGGCCGAAGGGTCCATTCGGCTTCCGAGTATCATGCGGTCATAAACTTCCGGAGTTGTGCTCATCACCTCCGCCCCTGAGATGTCGAAGATGGTGATGTCGCAGCGAAGGTTGTTGCCCACGCCCTCCACGGCCGCAAGGGCCTGCGGAGACCCTATATCGGACGGCGAAGCCACCATCCTCAGACGCTCCTGGAGCATGGCCTGGAGGGTGTTCACGCGGGAGGCCATGACGCCCCTCATATCCGCGTTGTTGCGTTTCCAGACAAACCACACGCTGAATCCGGCCATGGCAACAAGGGTGATTATGAGGGAGATGTTAACCACAAGGCTTATACGGGTTTGGAAATATCTCCTGCCCTGAGTGCGGCGGCGCCTCCTTGAAAGGGCGCTCACAAGGAAGAACGCGGCAAGCGCCAAAAGGAAACCTTCCACTATGTAGTACAGCCACTCCGTGGATGTACGGGCCAGCATAATAACCTCGCCTTCATACACTTCCCTTTCAAAGAGTTCCCATCCGGCAAGTTTTTTCTCTCCGGTGTAAAGCGTAGGGAACGGATACTCACCCTTATACTGCAGAAGATGCCCGTCTATGTACTTTGCCCAGGAATATACCGGCGGCAGGCTCACCCTACCAGGGTCCTGAATTCCAAGGAGGCTCAAATATCCGCGGTCTTCCCTGTTGTGCTTGGACTCCACCGTCACGAATATGGACGACGGCCCATACTCAGAGTAATAGGTGAAAAGGCCCGTATACGCAGTTCGGCCATTGCCGATGGAACTGTAGAAGAAGTGGGAGTTCTCTCCAAGCCGCACCCCGCCGCGAATGCGGTCCAGGAAAAGAGGATGGCTTCCGGGGCCCTGAGGGCCTGATTTGACCACGGAAATGTCATAGTCCTGGGCTATCCTTACCATATAGGCGCTGGCAAGCCTTCCGCCAAGGATCTCTTCTCCGCCTTCCAGGGCGGCAAGCGCTCCTATCATGGGGTCCTCCGCTATGGCGGACTCCACTGAACGGAGCTGGATTTCAAGGCCGACGTCACGGTCCATGGCAAGGCGGCCCGCCCAGACATCCACCCTGCGCTGCTCCTTGCGGTATCCGAGCACTGCCGTAGTGACCACGAAATACACGCCAAGGACCAGGCCGAAGGCCATTCGGCCGGGAATGGAAAAGACGTCGTAGCGCACTCCCATAAGGGTTTTTACAAAGGGAGAGAGCAGCTGGAGGAGCATGGGCAAGGAAAGCGCCAGTGCAAGGAAACTTAGATATACAACCCCGGTGAAAGGAGTTATAAGTATTACCTTATATAATTCCAGGTTGATGCTGGAGTTTTCCAGGATGCTTGTGAAACTTATGTGGAAATAGGCGCAGACGGCAATTATGGCAGAGATGATTACCCCCGCAAGGGCCCACTGCACGCCGCGGGAACTCTGGCGCACAACGCGCTTGAGAAGGGTCCACCTTACCACAAAAAGGTCCAGCACCAGGATGTCTATGGCAAGGTTCACTATCATTATGGCCCCAAGGGAGTAGAAGAAAGGGCCGTCTGCGTAAAGCAGCGGGGAAAACAGCTGAGACACCTGCCCAAGGCTTCGGCCGTAAATGAACAGCCACGCGAATATGCCGGCTTGGATGACGGCCGTGCCCACAAGGAAAGGAAGCGAAGGATGGACAGACAACAGCAGCACCAGGCCCGTCATGAGAAGGGCCAGGGATATCCAAAGTAGGAAGGGATGCCTTTTACCGCCGGAGTCTATATTATCCGAGGTAAGCTTGAAAAGCGGCACGCCGTCTACATATACAGCAGTGCCGGTACTGGACGAAAGCGGGCTTACACCGTAGCGGTCGTCGCGCCGGAGGCGTGGATTTACGCCCGTAAGTGAGCCGGGCCGCAGCTGGTTGGCTATTTCAAGGCCCGCGATGACCTTGCACCCGTTTCCCTCAACGGCTTTTTCAAGGTACCACTTGGGGCCGTGATTCACAAAGGAAAGGTGCTCCGTGGCATCTGCGAGCGGCGAAGTGACCACGGCCTTGGCATCCGTGAGACGGGAACTTACGGAGCGCACCCTTATGTCGTCGTTGCGGATGGGGAACTGCCCCGCCCAGCTTTGGAGGGTGTCTTCCACATAGCGGTACACCACCATGTCTTCCGGAAGCCCGGGAAGTTCCATCCAGGCCGAAGGGTCCTGTGAAAGGGCGCTTTCGATATAACCGTTTAAAAGGGAGATGCGCGCACCGGTCTTCTTGCCGAAGTCTTCCGCGGCGGAATCCGGGTTATCCCCGCCCGTCCCGGTGAAAAGGGACGCGGCAAACACTATGGCCGAAAGGGCCATAATGACTATAGATGCGCTTTGCCGTATGAGACGGGACTTATTCATTGTGGTAGGGCTCTCCGCGAAGGATGGTAAACGCCCGGTAAAGCTGCTCTGCAAAAACTGTGCGAACC